>WFQZ01000273.1 GCA_015486785.1 Thermoflexales bacterium | reverse complement strand
GTTCGTCGAACAGTAACTTGGCAATTCGGTCAAATGGTATGTGCTTCATCTTGTAACCTCCTGCTTGGTGATGTGTGTTTTCTCCTCCTATTTTGCACCAATTAGGCGGTCTTTGCCACCCCTATGTCCGAACTCACGTCCGAACTTGAGGACTCACTATTGACAGACCTCACATTGTGACTATAATTGTAGTTATGATGTCACTAAAACAGCGATTTGAGTTAATCTATACCTCACAGGTCAAACAGCATCTGAGAACAATCGAGCGTAAGTACTACTCATTGATTCATGACACGATTGAAACCCAATTGTGGTTCGAGCCAGATGTCGAGACGAGAAATAGAAAGCCGTTGAAGCGTGCCGTCGCATTTGCGGCGGACTGGGAGCTTCGTTTCGGCCCCGGCAATCGATTTCGGGTATTCTATGAAGTGAACCGAGAACTGGCTCAAGTGTACATCTTGGCAATCGGTGTGAAACGAGGAAATCGGTTGTTCATTGGAAAAAAGGAGGTGCAGCTATGAGGGTAGCATCGGTGGTAGAGGTCAAGGCTAAATTGAGTGCCTATATGAGAGCGTGCAAAGATGATCCGGTTGTCATCACCCGTAATGGGAAACCGGCGGCGGTATTGCTTGCCGTAGACGATCAAGATGAGCTAGATCGCTTGGTGTTGGCTTACACGCCAAAGTTCCGGGCCATTTTGGAGGCCGCCAGGAAGCAGATTCGAGAGACGGGAGGCATTAAGCACGATGATTTCTGGGATCAAGTGGAGGCGGAGAGTGACCCTATGCCGTCATCTTGATCCAAAGTTGACGTGAACAAGTCCCCACTTTTGTAATTGTTCACGCGAGAGGCGCGTAGATCGCAGCGGGTTGACTTCCCTCGGCGATCTCGCGCCTCTTACGCTGAGTGTTGCCGAAGCCGCTCTGCGATCTGGAGGAGCAGCGGCTCGTATTTGAGGGCCACGTAGCCATCCAAGGCGTCGGTTGGCCCTTCGCGGAGACGCGCCAGAGCCTGGGGGATGGGCATAGGGTGGACTTCGATGATTTCGGTGGCTTCTGGGTGATTGTTCGGATCAAGCGTCACCCCCAAGGCGAGGTAAGCGTAGAATTGTTGGCGCAGCAGCCCGCTCGCGCCACGGAACGGCCCCAGCGGGCGGACTTCTTCGGCCCGCCCGCCGATTTCTTCCCAAAGCTCGCGGCGTACCAGTTCCGTCCAATCCGATCCGCTGAAGTCGTGGCTGCCGCCCGCCGGAATTTCCCAGAGCCAGGTCTCGGCGATGTACCGGTACTGCCGGATGAGTATCAGCTCCCCTTGCGGCGTGACCGGCAGGATGAAGACCGCCGGAGATTTGGTCACGTAAGTGAAGGTGGCGCAGATGTCATTGGGCAGCAGGAGCCGGTCACGGCGCAGGCGGAACATGCGATGGTGATAAGGATAGTCGGTGCTCAGCACTTTCCAGGGCTTGCGGCTCATAGGGCGATCTCCAACTTAGAGAAGAGCGGCACGCCTAGCAGCGCGGTATGGCGCACCGGGTCTACCGAGACGAGCGGATAAGGTTCGCCGTCGGCCCGCACCTCGCGCGGGGCGCGGTCGAGGCCGTTGAGCAGCAACTCAATGTGCTCGTAAGGCGGGCGGTAATCGCCCGCGCTTTCCCAGGTGAGGATGAGTTTGTCGGCGGCCCGCTGCTGGGTGAAGCGGCTGAGACGCGAGTCCCCGTATCCATCCCCGGCATCCTCGTACAATTCGGTGACCGCTTGCCCGTCCGTGGTGAGCGGGTAGAGGTGCAGGCGCAGGAACTTTTGGAGTCGTCGTTCGACGCTCGCGCCATACTCTCCCAGCGTGAGCACGGCCCCCTCGCGGACAAAGAGCGGCATTGTTTCCAGCGGCGCGTAGGCGGTGACCGCAGACTGGTAGCGGCGGTTGGTCCAGAACTCGTACCACGTGCCTTGCGGGAGCACCACCTCGCGGGTGTCCGTTTGCGGCTCGGTGATGGGGGCGACGAGCAGATGATCACCGCACAGGAAACTATCATCCACGCGCGGAGCTTGGGGATCGTCCCACCACAGGGGGCGCACCATCGGCCAACCTCGGGTACTCATCTGCCAAGTGGCTGTGTAGAGGTAGGGCAGCAGTTCATAGCGCAGTTGGATAAATCGCCGCACGATGCTCAGGTACGGCTCGCCGTAGCTCCACGGCTCTTGATCGGGCGTCCCTAGGACCGTGTGAGCGCGGTAGAGAGGCATGAAAGCTCCCATTTGTATCCAGCGGGTGAACAGTTCGCCGTCGGCTTCGCCCACGAAGCCCCCCACATCGGCCCCGGTGAAACCCAACCCGGAAAGTCCCAGCCCGACGACCATCGGGATGGTGAGTTTGAGCGATTCCCAGGAACTTTCATTGTCTCCGGTCCACGAGAGGGCGTACCGCTGAACCCCGGCCCAGCCCGCGCGAGTGATCACGACCGGGCGATGATCGGGGCGCAGGCGCGAAAGTCCTTCGTGGGTGGCACGCACCTCCTGCATACCGTAGATGTTATGCGCTTGCCGATGATCGCCGCCGCGTCCCTCCAGGTGATGCTGCACCGGTTCGGGCAAAGTCGGATCGAAGCCGTTGGAAAAGACCGCCGGTTCGTTCATATCGTTCCAGAACCCGGCAATGCCGATGTCCACCAGCGGGCGGTAGAGTTCGCCCCACCAACGGCGGGTGGCGGGATTGGTGAAATCGGGAAAGGCGCACATCCCCGGCCACACCGGCGCGTGGAAAATGTTCCCATCGGGCAAGGTGCAGAAGTGTTGCCCCTGCACGCCTTCCCGATACACGGCGTAATCCGGGTCTCGTTTGATGCCTGGGTCAATGATCGTGATGAGTTTGATGCCCTGCTCGCGGAGATCGGCGGCCAGCCCCGGCAGATCGGGGAATCGCTGCCGGTCCCAGGTGAAGCAGCGGAAGCCATCCATGTAGTCAATATCCAGGTAGATGACATCGCAGGGGACTTCGTGCTCCTGGAAATCTCGCGCCAGCTTGCGGACGCGCTCCTCGGAGGCGTAGGACCAGCGGCTCTGCTGATAGCCCAGCATCCACAGCGGCGGGAGCGGATGGCGACCGGTCAATTCGGTGTAGCGGGTGAGCACTTGCGCCGTTGTGCCGATGGCTACATAGTAACGCAGCATCCCGCCGGCAAATCGGTGCTCGGCGACGTTGTCGGTGGTGTAGCCCAAGTCAAATTCGGCGTAAGTGGGGTTTTCGTAGAAAACGAGGTAAGCCTGTGCCCCCGGTTGGATGCCCAAGTATACCGGGATGTTGAGATTGATCGGCTCATCGCCTGCGGTGTAGCCTGCCGGGTCACGATTCCACATAATGTGGGTGCGTCCGCGACGGTTGCCGGGGGTGGTGTGCTCTCCCAGACCGAAGATTTGCTCTTGGTTGCTCAGGGAAGTGCGGTGGCGGATTGCGCCGCGCGGCGCGAATCCCACGTCAAGGTCGGCCCGCAGCAAGTGACCGTGCGCATCCGCGATGAAGATACGGGACGTTTCCAGCATCACGCCGAGCGTCATCGTGTCCGTGTGCAGGAACAAGGCCTCGTCGTTGCTGAGCGAGGTGAACGGGGGAATATCCCAGGCCTCCGGCGGCTTGGCGATGGCGTAAGGGACGGGCGGGGCCGGCGGCTCGTTGGCGGGCACGATGGTGATCCGCACCAAATCCGAGGCCAGGAAATCAATCTCCATTGCGCCACGCTGGGTGGTGAGGCGTGCGCCTCGTGATGTGTTTTGGATGCGGCACACTGCGCCGGGCGATTCCCAATGCGCGGGCCAAGTACGGGCATCGTCTTGAGCCAGGCGGCGGCGCAAGGCACGGGCGAAAGTCAATCCGGTGGTAGAGTGATCGGGACTTTCCCAATGCGCTTCAATCCACGCTTTGCGGTAGGCGTAGCTGGAAGCGTAACCGAGGTTCTGCATGCCGATGGCTCGCAGGGCTTCGAGGACGTTTTTCATTGCCATAGGTCTCTCCTGTGCGCTCAGAATGGGCTGATTATACATCAGAGGTAACTGCTCACTGCCAAGGTCGCGGAGGTAAAGGGGAACTTTTCTGCGCGCCTCTTGCGGCGACGCACGTCCCTTCCCCCCAGCACAAAGGGCGCAGAGAAGTCATCTTTAGCCCTTCTCTGCGCCCTCCGCGTCCTTTGCGATGAGCAGTTATCCCCGTAGTAGGATTCGCTTCGTTTCTTAGTAGGATCCGTTTCGTTTCCTACTAGGATTCACTTCGTTTCCTACTAGGATCCGCCTCGTTTCCTACTAGGATCCGCTCCGTTTCCTACTAGGATTCACTTCGTTTCCTACTAGGATCCGCTTCGTTTCCTACTAGGATCCGCTTCGTTTCCTGGTAGGGATCCGAACCACTAAGCTACCGGATCGTCTGAATGCTCCTCGTTCCACATAGCCACCAGCTCATCACTGGTTTTACCGATGTTCTCGCGGTTTACCACCTCACCGTGGAACTCAGCGTTGAGCCGATCTTTCAATACGTTGTCGGCACGGTGCCCTATCTTGATCGTTCCGTCCAGGTTAATCGAAGGTGTGTAAATACCCAATCCCTCCAGCTTGACCGGACGCCCGGAGGCGGCGAAGAAGACGACCGTATCGCGCAACTCCAACAGCACCTGCTGGACTCCGCTTTCATTCAGACCGGTGCTGCGGGCGATGAACGAGACCAACTCTTCCATATCAACACGTTTTCCCAACACAATCTTGGGACGATAGGCACTGATAGCCTTAATGCGACTTGCCATAAGGGTACCTCCTGTTTGGTTTGGATACTGAGATTTGTAAATGATCTTCCACTGTAGAAATCGTAACTGCTCACCACGAGGAAACGGCGGATGCCAGAAGCAAACCCGACGGGGGCGATTCTCCCCCAAGACGGGAACAGCCCCCGGCACCACCGTATCCGCGCTGACGAACCGTCCAAAATATACACGAACGCCCTCCCTCTATGCAGTAACGTTTGTCATCACCGGTGGGACAAAGGTAATCTTGCCACAATCGGCGGTCATGCTACGCTTGCCCCATGCTGCACTTTGAGGAGGCTCAATGATCACTAAACGACAAGCCGGATGGGGTCTCATAGCCGTCGGGCTGGGCGGCGATGGCGCGTTGCTGCTCTCTGATTTGCTGGGCGTGGGGAAGTGGGGCGGCGTGGGGCCGCTGGAACGACTCTTGTTACTCTGCGGCCTGCTCGCCGCGCTGATCGGCTGGCCCTTGCGGCAGAGCGACGCGCCTTTGGCCGCGCTCCGTGAACCGCACCCGGCACCGTCCCCGCAGCCGCGCCCCCCGGCCATCCGTTGGACGGGATACGCGCTCACCGCGCTCGCGCTCTTGCTGTTGGTCGGCTATCTGGGCGTCTATGTGACTTACGCCAACAACCTTTTCCATTGGCCCTATGACTACGATCAGGGCGAAAGTTTTGAACTCCACGACGCCGTCTTGCACAGCGAAGGGCAATGGCCGTACCGCGATAGCAACGTGTTCCCTTTCTACGCCTCCAACTACCCGCCGGTCTTCCATCTGATGATGATTCCGCTCTTCCCCATCTTCGGCAAAACCCTGCTGGCCGGTCGCGTGCTTTCCTTTATCATGACCCTGCTCACCGCAGCCCTCATCGGCTTGACCGTGCGGCGGCGCAGCGGCGGGATCGTCCTGCCCTTGCTGATCGCCCTGGCCTACCCCGCCTCCAACTTCGTGTACCACGTCGGCCCTCTGTGTCGCCAACAACTGACCATGGTTTTCTGGGAAACGCTCGCCGTTTACTTCATCGCCGGGGCACAGGATGAAGCCCACGGACGGCGCAACACCTTCTTGGGGCTGCTGTTCCTGCTGCTGGCCGGATACACCAAACAGCTCTCCGTCTTCACCGCCGGCGCGATCTTCACCTACCTCTTTTTGATCCAACCGCGCCGCGCCCTCAAGCTGGTGCTGCTATTCGGCGCACTGTTCGGCGCGATCTTCTGGGGACTCAACCAGGCCACCCACGGCCAATGGTGGCTCAACACCATCTCGGCCAACGTCAACACCTACATGCTGCCCCAACTGATCGGCCTGGCCCGTTCCTGGTTCAAAATCCACCTGCTCTTCATCCTCACCGCCTGCGCCTGGGTGGGATACGAACTCTACTTCGCCCGCCTCTCCCTCTACAGCCTCTGGTTCCTCTTCGCGCTGGGCACCGGCGTGATGTCCGGCAAATGGGGCGCGGGCGAAGCCTACTGGATCACCTCTGTGGCCGCCGCGCTCGTGCTCACCGGCTTCGCCTGGGACGCGCTGCGCCGTTGGAGCACGGATCACCCGCGCCGCGTCGCCCTGATCGCGCTGCTGCTCCCCACCTTCTTCATCCTCCAAGCCACGCGGATGGTCCACCTGCCCACCGCCGGCCCGCTTTGGGGCACCGTCGCCCGCTGGCTGCACGTGGACGGACGCTCCGCCTACGCCGACTATCCCTACTACGACGCCGTCGGCTACTCCCAAGTGGGGCATCTCATGCTCCCGCGCGACTTTGTCGGCGGCGAGCGCATCATGCGCTACGTGAACGCCACCCCCGGCCCCATCTTCAGCGAAGAAGCCGCCTTCCCCATGCTGGCCCATAAGCCGGTCGTCACCAACCCCACCCAACTGCTCAACCTGTACAACAACGGCTTGTGGGACCCGGCCCCGCTGGTCTCGATGATCCGCCAACAAACCTTCGGCCTGGTGATTATGCGGGCACAATTCTACCCGCCGCCGGTGCTCCAAGCCCTGGGACAATCCTACGGCCTGGTTGAACACATCCCGATGAACGGCTTTCAATACATCATCATGAAGCCGCTCAGCGTTGAACGTTAGTTGTCCAAAGCACAATAGATGCGATAATTGCCCTCACGCGACGGCTCAGCCGGAGGGCTTTCCCACCGCCGAGCGCGAGAGCGAGTGAAATCTCCACTTTGCAAAACTACGGCGGGGGCATAGAGCGGACATCTAACGCTCGCCCCACCCGAAACCATCATCACTTGAGGAGGAAACACGCGATGATCGAACAAATGAATTTCCTGTTTGTAGGCGTTGGCGGACAAGGCGTCCTGACGGCCTCGGACATTGCCGCGCAAGTGGGCGTAGACTTGGGGCTGGACGCGAAGAAATCCGAAGTTCACGGCTTTGCCCAACGCGGCGGCGTCGTAGAAAGCCACATCCGCTGGGCGAAATCGGTCGGCTCTCCCACCTGCGAAAAAGGCACCGTGGACATCCTCATGGCCTTCGAACTGCTCGAATCCGCCCGCTGGCTGGAGTGGCTGCGCCCCGGCGGCACGATCATCGTCAACCGGCAGCAAATCACCCCCATGTCGGCCAGCGTGGGCGACGAAACATACCCGCCCGAAGAAGAAATCCTGGCCGCCCTGCACACACGGGCCGGACGGGTCATCGTAGTA
The DNA here is from genome assembly GCA_015486785.1 of Thermoflexales bacterium. Taxonomy (GTDB): domain Bacteria; phylum Chloroflexota; class Anaerolineae; order B4-G1; family SLSP01; genus S014-19. The sequence goes on along the minus strand of WFQZ01000273.1, from coordinate 5,103 downwards.
GACGCATTACCCTTGGCCGAACGCGCGGGCAACACCCGCACCGCCAACACGGTGATGTTAGCGACGCTCTCCACACTCCTGGATACCAATCCCGCAGTGTGGGAACAAGCCATCCTGCGTCGCGTCCCCTCCAAATACGCGGACGTCAACCGTACCGCCTTCCAACTGGGACGCGAGGCCGTGGCCTAATCAATTCGGCGCAATGCCGATAGCAACTCAATAAAGGTTAAAATTGTGGAAAAGTTACAAATCATTCCCCTGGGCGGACTAGGGGAAGTTGGCAAAAACATGACGGTCTTTGAATATGGCCGTAACATCCTGGTTGTAGATGTGGGCATGATGTTCCCCCACAGCGATATGCCGGGCATTGACTACATCATCCCCGACTACCGCTACCTGCGCGGCAAAGAAGACCGCATCCGAGGCGTCGTCATCACCCACGGACACGAAGACCACATCGGCGCACTCCCCCACTTCCTGGAAGAATTCAACGCGCCGGTGTACGCCACCAAACTCACGCGCGGCCTCATTGAGGTCAAATTGAACCGCGACCTGCGCAAACGCATCAAACTCCAAACCATCGCCCCCGGCGAAGTCCTGCACATCGGCCCCTTTGACGTTGAACCATACCACGTCTGCCACAGCATCCCCGATGCCGTGGGATTAGGCATCACCACGCCCGTGGGCTTGATCGTCCACAGCGGCGACTACAAATTCGACCACACGCCGGTGGACGGACGCCCTACCGACATCGCCAAACTGGCCGAATTCAACCAACGCGGCGTGCTGGCCCTGCTGGGCGACAGCACCAACTCCGATCACCCCGGCATGACCCCCTCGGAGCAAATGATCACCCCGGCCCTGGAATCCATCTTCAGCGACGCCCCTGGGCGCATCATCGTCGCCACCTTCGCCTCCCTCATCTCCCGCATCCAGCAAGTGATGGACGTAGCCGCGAGATTCGGGCGCAAAGTCGCCATCGCCGGCAGCACCATGGTCAAAAACGTCAAAATGGCCCGCAAACTCGGCTACCTAAACGTCCCCAACGACCTGATCCTGCCCCTGCAAGAAGTCAACCGCCTGCCGCCGCACCAAGTCGCCATCATTGCCACCGGCTCGCAAGGCGAACCGCGCTCCATTATGGGGCGGCTGGCCACCGGCAAACACGCCTCCTTGCACATCGTCCCCGGCGATACGGTCGTCCTCTCCTCCCACACCATCCCCGGCAACGAAGAAACCGTCCATCAAGTCATCAACATGATCTTCCAGAAAGGCGCGAACGTGATGTACCACCCGCTTGCGCCGGTGCACGTCTCCGGGCACGCCAGCCAAGCCGAACAACAAATGCTCATCAACATCCTGCGCCCCCGCTACTTCATCCCCATCCACGGCGAACTGCGCCACCTCAAACAACACGCCATCCTGGCCCAAGAAGTCGGCATCCCCAAGGAAAACATCGCCGTAGTCGAAAACGGCTACGTCCTGCGCCTCACCGCCAACTCGCTGACCGTGGGCGAACGTGTGCCGGGCGGCTACGTTTTCGTAGACGGCTCGCTGGTCGGCGAAGCCCTCAGCCCGGACGTCCTGCGCTCCCGCCACGAAATGGCCGCCTCCGGCGTCTGCTCCATCGTCTTCCGCTACGACCAGCGGCTGGGCAAAATGATCGGCGACCCGCAGATCAGCACCAGAGGCATCGCCTCCGACGAAATCCTGGCCGAGATGCTCATCCAAATCGAACTGCACGTGCGGCGGATCATCAAAACCCTGCCGCCCCGCACCCCGCCCTCGGAAGTCGAAAAAGCCGTGCGCCGCACCATCTCCAACTTCTTCTACGAAAAGGCGCAAAACCGCCCGGTGATGCTGGTGACCGCCGTCCCGATCATCTAACCCGCCGCGCGGGGAGGTTGATTTGAAGAACTCGCTGCGGGTCATGATGGTGGCCCCCACCTCATTCTTCCTCGATTACGGCTGTCACGTCCGCATCCTGGAAGAAACCCGCGCCCTGCTGGCCCAAGGAGTACAGGTACGCATCGTCACCTACTACCTGGGCCGGCCATGGCCGGGGTTGGATATCGTCCGCTCCGCGCCCACCCCCTGGCGGGCCGACTACGAAGTCGGCTCCTCGCGCCACAAAATCGCCTTCGACGTCCTCCTCTCCTGGAGCGTGCTCCGTGAGGCCCTGCGCTGGCGTCCCCACCTGATCCACGGCCACTTGCACGAAGGCGCACTCATCGGCAGCGTCCCGGCCAAACTGCTCCGCATCCCGCTGCTCTTTGACTTCCAAGGCAGCCTCACCGGCGAGATGGTTGACCACGGCTTCATCCACCCGGACACACCCGCCTTCTACTGGTGGCGTCGCCTGGAGCAACGCATCGTGGAACTGCCGGACGCGATCCTCACCAGCACCGTCCACAGCGCGGCCCTGCTGGATCGCGTCTTCGCCCGCCGCCAAAACGTGCATCCGCTCCCCGATAGCGTCAACCTGGACTTCTTCCGCCCCCAACTCCTCCCGCCACCGGAGCGGGCACGCCGCCGCGCCGCCCTGGGCATCCCCGCCGACCGCCAAGTGATCGTCTACCTGGGCTTGCTGGCCGACTACCAAGGCGTGCCGCAGCTCCTGCAATCGCTGGCCCTGCTGCGTCGGCGCGATATGCCCCTCACCTGCCTGGTGATGGGCTTCCCCAGCGTCGCCCATTACCAAGCCCAAGCCCGCGCCCTGGGACTCACCGCCCAAGACGTGATCTTCACCGGCAAAGTCCACTACGAAGACGCGCCGGCCTACTTGAGCCTCGGCGACATCGCCATCGCCCCCAAAATCTCCGCCACCGAAGGCAGCGGCAAAATCCTCAACTACATGGCGATGGGGCTGCCCGTCGTCACCTACGACACGCCCGTCAGCCGCGAATACCTAGGCTCGTTGGGCGTCTACGCCGCGCCGCCGGGGGACGTGCCCGATCTGGCCCGCGCGTTAGCCTTCCTGGTGCGCAATCCCACCCTGCGCCACCAACTGGGGAAACGCCTGCGGGAACGAGCCGCGCGGCACTTTTCCTGGGAACGCACCGGCAAACAACTCCTCCACCTGTACGAGGCCCTGCTATGACCCGCGACATCGCCCGCGTGCTGGTCTTCTTCCCTATGCGGCTCAAAACCTCGCCGCTGCTGGATTACACCATCCCGCCCCCCCTGACCGCCACCGTGCGCCCCGGCGTCCTGGTGCTCGTCCCGCTGCGCAGCCGCCAACTGCCCGGCATCGTCCTGGAACTCACCACCGTGCCCGCCGTGCCCCATCCGCGCCCGCTCCTCAAAGTCCTCGACCCGCAGCCCGCGCTGGACGAAGTACACTTGACGTTGGCGCGGGAGATGGCCCGCCAAACGCTGGCCCCGCTCCATAAATGCGTCGCCGTGATGCTGCCGCCGGGCCTGAGGCCGCGCGTCGTGCAGACCGTGCGCCCCAACGTGCTCACCCTGCCGGACGGACTTTCGCCGGACGCCGCCGCCCTGCTCCGCCGCCTGCTAGATCGCGGCGCGATCACCACCCGCTACCGCCTCCCCGGCCTGCGCCAGTTGAAACGCCGCCACCTCGTCACCGTGGAACGCCAAGTGCGCTTGCCCGGCATCAGCCCCAAAACCGTCTCCCAAGTGCGCCTCCGTCAGCCCGCCCCGCCGCGCGAAACGGCCTTGGAAGGCCTGCGGCGGCTGGACGTGTATCACGCGGTGTTGGATCTGCTGGCCGCCGAAGCCCGCCCCTTGGACGTGAGCGTCGTCCGCGCGGAAACAGGCGCGGGAATGCACCACCTGCGCACCCTGGAACGGCGCGGCTTGATCACCTTCAGCCGCCAAGTCGTGCTCCGCGACCCGCTGAGCGACCTGATCTTCACCCCCGACCGCCCCCCGACGCTGCTCCCCGATCAGCAGGCGGCTTGGGCGCAACTTGAAACCGTCCTGCGCCAACCGCCGCCCCAACCGCCGGTGTTGCTGTTGGGCGTCACCGGCTCCGGCAAAACCGAGCTGTACTTGCGGGCCGTGGAACAACAACTATCCCAAGAGCGGCAGGCGTTGATCCTGGTGCCGGAAATCAGCCTAACCCCGCAGACCGTGCGCCGCTTCGTCGTGCGCTTCCCCGGCCACGTCGGATTGTGGCACAGCCAGATGAGCCGGGGCGAGCGGTACGACACCTGGAAGCGCGTGCAGCAAGGCGAAATCCACGTGCTGGTGGGCGCACGCTCCGCCCTGTTCCTGCCCTTCCCGCGCCTGGGGCTGATCGTATTAGATGAAGAAGGCGACCCCAGCTACAAGCAATCGTCCACCCCGGCCTATCACACCCGCGAGGTGGCCGCCGCGTTAGCCCGCCTCACCGGCGCATCGCTGGTGCTGGGCAGCGCGACCCCCACGCTGGAAAGTTACGCCCGCGCCCTGGATGGCCGCTACCGCCTCATCCAAATGCCGCGCCGCGTGATGGGACATCGGCAGCGGTTGGCGGACTGGCAACACTACCTGCACTTGCCCGCCAACCGCTACCGCCCTCGGCAAAATGACGCCTGCACCGCGCCGCTCCCCGTCATCCACATCGTGGACTTGCGCGCCGAGCTTAAAGCGGGCAACCGTTCCATCTTCAGCCACGCCCTGCAAACCGCCCTCGACCGCGCCTTGCGCCGTCACGAGCAAGCGATCCTCTTCCTCAACCGGCGCGGCACGGCCACGCACGTCTTCTGCCGCGATTGCGGCTGGGTCGCCCGCTGCCCCCGCTGTGATATTCCGCTCACCTACCACGCCGACAGCGATTCGCTCATCTGTCACCATTGCGGATACCGCCGCAAGCAGATTCGCCGCTGCCCGCAGTGCGGCTCGACGCGAGTGCGCGCCTTCGGCCTGGGCACGGAGGGACTGGAGCGGCACGTTCGCGCCCGTTGGCCGACGGCCCGCCTGCTGCGCTGGGATCGGGACGTTGCCCGTTCGCACGCCGCCCATACGGCCCTGCTCAGTCGCTTCGCCCGTGGCGATGCCGACATCCTCATCGGCACGCAGATGATCGCCCACGGGCTGGACTTCCCCAAAGTGACGGTGGTGGGCATCATTTCGGCGGATACCGGCTTGTTTCTGCCC
>WFQZ01000272.1 GCA_015486785.1 Thermoflexales bacterium | reverse complement strand
CCCCGGTCACAGAGACGGCCAACACCACCGAGACCAAGCCGCCCATCCTGCTCTTCGTGGGCATCGCCTTGATGCTCATCGGCGGGATCGTAGTGGGGCTGTCACTGGCCGGCAAGTAATCAAAAGGAGCGTTATGTACACAAAGATACTCACCACGGAACAAGAAACGCTGCTCGCCACCGAAAGACATTGGTTGACCAACTTGCAAATAGCCCTGGCGCGGCTCGGCGCGGAGGAGGCAGACCGGACGGCCCTAGCCGAATCAGTGCGCCAGCTTGACGAACTGTTCTTGCTCGTGGTCGTGGGCGAGTTCAACGCCGGGAAAAGTGCCTTCATCAACGCCCTGCTCGGCGAGCAACTCCTGGAGGAAGGCGTCACGCCTACCACCACGCGCGTCCACCAGCTCAAGTACGGCGAAACTTTTGAGCAAGTGGCCATCGAAGGTGGAGTGGACATCTACACCGTGCCCGCCAAGCTGCTGCAAGAGATCAACATCGTGGATACGCCCGGCACCAACGCCATCCACCGCGAGCATGAGGCGATCACCCAAGACTTCGTGCCGCGTTCGGACCTGGTGCTCTTCATTACCTCGGTGGATCGCCCCTTCACCGAAAGCGAGCGAGCCTTCTTGGAAACGATCCGTGACTGGGGCAAGAAAATCATCATCGTGCTCAACAAAATCGACATCCTAAACGACCCGGCGTCACTCTCGGAAATCCGGCAGTTCATCCTAGACAATGCCCGCGACCTGCTGGGATTCGTCCCCAAAGTCTTCCCGATTTCGGCGCGGCAGGCGCAGCAAGCCAAACAGACCGACGACGCGGATTTGCTGGCCCAAAGCGGGTTCGCGGCCTTGGAACAGTACATCCACACCACCTTGGACGAAACGGAGCGCGTGAAACTCAAACTGAGCAACCCCCTCGGCGTAGGCATCCACCTCACGGAGCGGTACGCCGAGGCTCTCGACGGACAGTTAGCGTTGTTGCGGGAGGATTTCCGGGTGATGGAGGACGTGGAGCGGCACATGGCGATGTATCGCTCCGATATGAAACAAGAGTTCCGCCTGCGCCTGACCAAAATAGACAACATCCTCTACCAATTCGAGCAGCGCGGCAATGACTACTTTGACGAGACCTTGCGGCTGGGGCGCATCTTTGACCTGATGCAGAAACGCAAGCTCCAAGAGGAATTCGCGCGGATCGTGGTAGCCAACTTCCCCGATCAAGTTGCCGCCCAGGTGGACGAGATGATCGACTGGCTGATTTCCAGCAACCTGCGGCAATGGCACGCGGTGATGGAACATGTGATGAGTCGGCGCGACCAGCATGCCGAACGCATCGTGGGGCACGTGGGCGGAGATTTCGACTACGACCGCACGCACCTCATTGACACGGTGGGACAGACCGCCAAACAGGCTATGGAAAGCTACGAATACGAGGCCGAATCCCGCAAGCTGGCCGAGTCCCTGCAAATGGCCGTCGCCAGCACCGCCCTGGTCGAAGTGAGCGCGGTCGGATTGGGCGCGGTGCTGACCGCCGTCGCCACCACCGCCGCCGCGGACGTGACCGGCGTCCTGGCCGCGAGCACCGTCGCCGTGATGGGGCTGTTCGTCATCCCGGCCAAGCGTCGCGCGGTGAAGAAAGAACTGCACACCAAAATCAGCACCATCCGCCGGCAACTGATGGCCGCCATGGCCACCCAGTTCGAGCGCGAACTGACCCGCAGCATAGACGCCATTGAGCAAGCCATTGCCCCCTACACCCGCTTCATCCGCTCCGAAAAGCAGCGCATAGAGCACACCAAACAAGAATTGGATACGATCAAGGGCTGGCTGGAGCGTCAGCAGCAAGAGATCGACGCGATCTCGTGAAATCGTTGACTTACCATTGGAAAATGCTATGATCTTCCGGCACATGCTAGATTCTCGTGGGAGTCAATGAATGGAGAAATCCCAGCCGCATAAGCCAATTTACACCGTCCTCATCGTGATCATTCTGGCGACGATCCCATGCTACTGCCTGGGCTTCGGAGCACTGGCAATCCATCCCCAACCGGTCACCCCCACGCCGACGTTCACCGCCACGGCCACCGGAACGGCACAGCCCACCGC
>WFQZ01000271.1 GCA_015486785.1 Thermoflexales bacterium | reverse complement strand
GTCTGCGGGGGCTGGAAGTTGGGCATGGTCATCAGCGGGGTAACTTGGTCCCCCGGCAGGATGCCCCATTGGACGTTTTGCAGGTTACGCACGAATTCCCATTGCACCATCGCGGGGTATTTTTGTAGTTCTGCGCCACGCTGGCGGATGCTGTAGGCTTCTGAATCGGCCAGCAGCCGCTGCCGGTCGGCGTCGGCTTGCGCCAGGAGGGTGATCCGTTTGGCGTCGGCTTCGGAGAGGCGGATTTGGCGTTCTTTTTCGTACTCGGCGGCTTCTGAGTGGTACTTGGCCGTCTCGATGGCCTGCTGGGCGATCTGTTTTTGCTCAATGGCGTTTACGTAGTCCGTGCTGAAGTCCACTTTGCGCACCAGGAAGTCATCCAGCACGATGCCGTTTTCGCGGAACGATTTTTTCAGGGATTCGCGGACGGCTTTTTCGTAGTCAAAGATGCCTTGCCCGCTGTAGAGTTCGGCGGCGGTGTAGTTTTGCGCCAGCAGACGGGAGAGATTGCGGGAGTAGGCTTTGACGACGTTCTGCACCACGGCGTGCGTGTCGCCGACGGTGTTCATCACTTGGACCGCGCTTTCGCCGGGGATGTGGAAGAGGACGGTGTATTTGATCTTGATCTGCTGGCCGTCGGTGGTCTGCGCGGTTATGGGGATGTCGGTGTAGTTTGAGGCGGATTGAGAAGGTTCGTCGCTGGTTTCGTAGGAGAGCACCACGGTGGGGACGGTGATGAGTCGGTCAATGAAAGGGGTTTTCCAGTGCAGGCCGGGCGTGAAGACTTGGCCGGTCAGCTCGCCGAAGCGCACCACCAGGCCCACGGTGCGGTATTCCACCACCGTATAGGCTTGGGCCATCGCCAGGCCGCCGAAGACGAGCAGGGTCACGATCAGCCCTATGCCCAGGGCGGTGCCGATGCGGCCTTTGGTCCGCTTGTGTTTGGTGGTGAGCAGCGCGGCGATAAATGCAAGCACGCCGATGAATCCGGCGATGATCAGGGCCGGCGCAGCCGCGCCTAAGAAAGCTACAATCATCATCATAAACCTCCTGGTGGTTAATCTTGAGCCGCTCGTTGGCGGAGAACTTCGTAAAGGGCGATGGACCCGGCCACGGCGGCATTGAGGGAGTTGATTTCCCCGTTCATAGGCAGCGTGAGCAGCCAATCACATTTTTCGCGCACCAGACGGCGCAAGCCATCCCCTTCATTTCCTACGACCAGCCCCAGGGGGACGGTGAGGTCTACCTCGGTGTAGGGTTTGGAGCCATACGTGCCATCCAATCCGGCGATCCAGATGTCGACCCCTTTGAGTTGTTCTATCGTGCGCGGCAAGTTGGTCACTCGCGCCAACAGCATGTGCTCCACGGCCCCGGACGAGGTGTTGACGACGGCGGCGGTCACACCGGCGGCGCGGCGTTCTTGGAGGATGATCCCATGCACGCCGGCGGCTTCGGCGGTGCGGATGAGGCTGCCCAGGTTGTGAATGTCCTGGAGCAGGTCGAAGAGCAGCAATAGCGGGGTTTCGCCGTGTTCTTGGGCGTATTCCAGAATGTCATCCACTTCGACGTAGGGGTAGCCGGAGGTTTCCAGGGCTACGCCTTGATGGTTGACGTCACCGGTTAAGTTGGCCATTTCGTTGCGGGAGATCGTCTCTGTGTGGACGTGGCGTTGTTGGGCCAGGGCGATAATCTCTTCAATGATGGGGGTGTCCACAACGCGATCCATGAGCCACAAACGGAAAGGTTGTCGGCGGTTAGCTCTCAACGACTCGCGGACTGCTTGACGTCCATAAAGTGTTTCTCGCATGCTGCCTCCTTGGTTAAGGGATAGTGGTTTGTAATCAAGTATAGCTCAATACGGAAGGCTGTCATTTGGGCTGGTCATTGTAGGAAGATAGTGGTAAGATGGGGTAAGTAAGATTGTTGTTTCGGGCAATGTGTTCCTAAGGAGGTGTAGCATGGCGGATTTAGCGTTCGGGCCGGTTCCCTCGCGGCGTTTGGGCCGCAGCATTGGGATCAATAACATTCCTCCCAAGGCTTGTACGTATGCTTGCGTTTACTGTCAATTGGGGCGGACGCCACGGATGATGATTGAGCCGCAGGCGTTCTATCCAATAGAGCAGATCACGCAGCGCGTGATGGACAAGGTCGCGCGGGTGCGCGAGGCGCAAGAGGCGGTCGATTATTTGACCTTTGTCCCCGATGGCGAGCCAACGTTGGATATTAACTTGGGGCACGAGATCAAGCAGCTCAAGTCGCTGGAAATTCCCATCGCGGTGATCTCCAATAGCAGCTTGATCTGGCGTCCCGATGTGCGGGCGGCCTTGCGTCAGGCGGACTGGGTTTCGTTGAAGATGGATGCGGTGCGCTTGGCGTCGTGGCGCAAGATCGACCGCCCCCACGGGCGGTTGAACCTAGAGCACATTCTGGAAGGGGCGTTGGCCTTTCGGGAGAGCTTCCACGGCACGCTGGTGACGGAAACGATGTTGGTGCGGGGAGTCAATGATAATGAAGTGGACGGGCAAGCCCTGGCGGAATTTTTGGCCCGCTTGCGCCCCGATGTGGCGTATCTCTCCGTGCCCACGCGGCCTCCGGCTGAGCCATGGGTGTATCCGCCGGCGGAAGCGGCGTTAAATCAAGTGTTCCAGATGTTGAGCGAGCAGTTGCCTCAGGTTGAGTATCTCATTGGGTATGAGGGGAATACGTTTGTTTCCACCGGGGATGTGGAGCAAGACTTGCTGGGAATCTTGTCTGTGCACCCGATGCGCGAGGATGCCGTGCAAGCGTTTCTGGCCGAAAGTCAGGCCGATTGGTCTGAGGTGCGTCGTCTTCTGGCGGACGGGAAGATTATCGAGACGGTTTATCGCGGCAAACGGTTTTACTTGCGGGAGCTGCGGCCACTTTCCCGACACGCTTAGTTAGATAAGGAGCTGAGTATGAAGCGGTGGACTTTTTTTCTGCTGGTGATCTTGGGCGGCCTGTTGCTCCCGCAGCACCTGACGGCTACTGGGCCTGCGATCCTGGTGGGCGTGTATCAGAATCCACCGCTGGCATTTGTGGATGAAGTGTCCCGTCAAGCCCTCGATAGGTGGATGCGTCCCGCGATTAACGAAGTGCATATAGTGTTCCCAGACTGGCTGGTTTGGTTGCTGATCGGATTTGTCTTGGCATCGCTGTTGTTCATGCTCACCAGCTTCATTCTATGGCGGCGTCTGCATGCCAAGACCCAATCATTGCTTGAGAAGAATCGCCAATTGCGCGATGAGGCACTCAAACGGCGGCAAGCCGAGCTGGCTCTCTCGCTGAGTGAGGCCAAATACCGCGCAATTTTTGAATCCACGCCTGAGGTGATGGTGCTGCTTGACTTAGAGGGCACGATTCTGGATTGTAACGCGGCGGCCAGTGCCTGCGTTGACAGGCCGTGCGATCAGATAGTCGGGAAGTCGTTCCGAGAGTTGCCGTTTGTCACGCCGCACATTCAGTCTATGTGGGAGAATTGGCTGCTCACTAAGTCGCCTGCTCCGATTGAGGTGCAAATCTCTGTGGCCAACAGAGAGCCGCGCATTCTTTCCGTTAAACCGACCTTGTTGCAGTGGGAAGGGCAATCCCCTGTGCTGCAATTGTTGGCCCACGACATCACGCGGGAGCGTCTGACGGAGCGGCGGTTGCATGAACGCACCAGCCGCTTGGAGCTGATCTCCAAGATCGTGCGGCGCACCACGGCGATTTTGGATGTGGATCGCTTGTTGCCGCGAGCGACGGTCATGATCAGTGAGACGTTTCAGTATTACGGCGTCAGCATCCTGCTGGTGGATGGTGACCAACTGCGGGTTCGTGCCACCACGATGGAAGGGGCTAAGAATCTAATCGGGGAACTGATCTTGCCGATAGATGAGACCAGCCTCAGCGGATGGGTCACTTTACACGGACAAGCGCAGATAGTGCCGGATGTATCCCAAGACCCGCGCTATCGTCAGATTCCAGAGATGGCCGGCACCCGCTCCGAGCTGTTGGTGCCGTTGCGTCTAAAGCAGAAGGTGATCGGCGTATTGGACGCGCAGAGCCTGGAAATTAACGCCTTTACCGAGTTAGACCTATTCACCATGCAAACGATTGCTGACCAACTGGCGATGCTCATTGAGAACGCCCGCTTGTATGAGGAAGCGCAGCGAGAAATAAGCGAGCGTCGCCGCACCGAAGCGGCCCTCTTGGCCAGCGAGCAACGGTTCCGCATGATGTTCAACGAATTGAACGATGCCCTTTTCATCCACGAGCCGCAATCGGGCAAGATACTAAACGTTAATACCAAAGCGTGCGCTCTGTATCAATATTCACACGAGGAACTATTGCGATTGAACGTCGGGGATATCAGCGCTGGTGTTTCCCCCTACACTCAGGATGACGCTTTGGCTTGGATGCAGAAGGCGCAATCCGAAGGGGCGCAGCTCTTTGAGTGGCACGCGAAGGATAAATCAGGGCATCTGTTCTGGGTTGAGGTAAATATGCGCTATGCGGTGCTTGGCGATGAGGCGCAAATTCTGGTTACAGTGCGTGACATCACGGAACGGCGGGTGGCGGCCAAGGAGCGCGAGGAGATGTTGCGCATCCTGGCCCGGCGGAGCACGCAACTGCGCACTGCTGCGGAGGTCGCTAAGTCCGCGATCACGATCCTGGATACCGAGCGGTTAATGCAGCACACGGTCAACCTCATTCAACAGCAATTTGATTTCTACTACGTGGGGATTTTCCTGGTAGACGAGGCCAGAGAGTACGCGATATTGCGGGCCGGAACCGGGGAGGCCGGCAAGCGGATGTTGGCCGAAGGGCATAAGTTGGCGATGGGAAAGGGCATGATCGGGTGGAGTGTGAAGTATGGCCGTGCCCGCATCGCTTTAGATGTGGGAGAAGACGCCGTGCGGTTTGATAATCCCTATCTTCCGAAGACCCGTTCTGAAATGGCTCTGCCGTTGATCCTGCGCGGGAAAGTTTTGGGGGCGTTGACGGTACAGAGCGAGGAAGCGGCAGCCTTTACCGAGGAAGATATTACGGTGTTGCAGGCCATGGTCGATCAACTGGCCATTGCAATTGAAAATGCCCGCCTCTTTGAAGAGCAGCAACGGTTCAACGAGGAACTAGAGCGGCGGGTCATTGATCGCACCGCTCAGCTAGAGGCGACGAACCATGAATTGGAGGCTTTCGCTTACTCGGTTTCGCACGACTTGCGCGCGCCGCTGCGCAGCATTGACGGGTTCAGCCTGGCTCTGCTGGAGGATTACAACGATCTGCTTGACGATGTGGGGAAAGATTATCTGCGGCGGGTCCGTGCGGCCAGTCAGCGCATGGGACAGCTCATTGACGGGATGTTGAAACTATCGCGGCTCACGCGGGACGAGTTACGCCGCCAACAAGTGAACCTGAGCGTGATCGCCGAGGAGGTGGTGACCGAGTTGCGGGAGGGATCTCCGGAGCGAGATGTTACCGTCTCCATTGCTCCCGATCTGGTGGTGAACGGTGATCCCCGCCTGCTGCGGGCCGTATTGGAAAACCTCCTGGGCAATGCCTGGAAGTTCACTGGCAAGCGCGAGCATGCCTACATTGAAGTGGGCGTCACCAACGTTGACACACTTCCGATTTACTATGTGAAAGATAACGGCGCCGGTTTTGATATGGCTTACGTGGATAAACTCTTTGGCGCATTTCAGCGGCTTCATCGCACCACAGAATTTAAGGGCAATGGTATTGGATTAGCCACAGTCCAGCGGATCATCCATCGCCATGGCGGGAAAGTATGGGCCGAAGGCGAAGTAGGCGCAGGAGCCACTTTCTACTTTACGCTAGATAGTTACGTTGCGCCACATATTACAACCCAGGAGGAAACATGAATCGTCGTGTCGTTTTATTGGTAGAAGATAACCCAGATGATGAGCTGTTGACCATTCGGGCGCTCAAGAAGAGCAAGATGCTCAACGAAATTATCGTTGTCCGTGATGGGGCAGAAGCACTGGCGTATCTCTTTGGGGAATCGGGGAACACTCCGAACCTTCTGCCGGAGTTGATCTTACTGGACTTGAGACTCCCCAAAGTAGACGGGTTGGAAGTGCTCCGACGCTTGCGGCAGCATCCGCGCACTAAGCTGCTCCCGGTGGTGGTATTGACCACCTCGGATGAAGAACGAGATGTTCTGCAAAGCTATGACTTAGGCGCGAATAGTTACGTCCGTAAGCCGGTAGACTTTGCTCAGTTTATGCGGGCCATTCAGCAGCTAGAACTGTACTGGCTGGTGTTGAACGTTGCTCCTCCGGTTGCGTAGCGATGCACGCGACTCCCGCGCTTATCTTGCTCATTGAGGATAATCCTGATGACGAATTGCTGATGCGTCGTGCGTTGTCTCAAAACCATGTGGAAGCCGAGCTGGTTGTGGCTCACGATGGGGAAGAGGCTATCGCTTATCTGTATTCTCAGGAAATGCAGCAAGGGCCTCGTCCGGCACTCATCCTGCTGGATCTCAAATTGCCCAAGGTCTCCGGGTTGGAAGTTCTACGACGTATCCGTGCTCATGAAACAACGGCACATCTGCCGGTGGTTATTTTAACCACTTCCTCGGAAGAACGGGACATTCTGGAAAGTTACCGCCTGGGTGGGAATAGTTACATCAAAAAGCCGGTGGACTTTGCGGAGTTTAGTTGTGTGGTGCGGAATTTGGGCTTATACTGGCTAGAGCTTAATGAGCCACTGCCGTGAAAGGAGCATGGATGGGTGACATATTACGGGTGCTATTAGTCGAGGACTCTGAGGATGATGCTTTGCTCTTGTCCCGTTTGTTGCGACGTGGCGGCTATGAGCTGAAATTGCAGCGGGTTGATACAGCCTCGGAGATGCGGGCGGCCTTAGCTCACGCTACGTGGGACCTGATTATCTCGGACTACTCCATTCCCTCCTTTGGGGGGCGTGATGCTCTGGAGATTCTGAAGGAGAGCGGACTGGACATTCCTTTCATCTTGGTCTCAGGGGCCATTGGTGAAGAGATCGCCATTGCCGCGATGAAGGCCGGTGCTCATGACTACCTGATGAAAAACAAACTTTCGCGCTTAGTGCCGGCGGTCAGGCGCGAATTAAAAGAAGCTCGGATGCGGGCCGAACGCCGTAATGCTGAGGCGCAAGTGCGGAAACTCTCGCGGGCCATCGAGCAGAATCTGGCTTCAGTGATCATCACCGATGCCGAGGGACATATTGAGTACGTGAATCCCCAGTTTGTCAGGCTTACCGGTCACGTTTTGGACGAAGTTCGGGGACATATAGCCTTCTTTGTCACGGAGATGAGAAAGGAATTAGGCGTAGGGGAATCCATTACCAACCGAGAATGGAAGGGGGAATTTTCAGGGCAAAAAAAGAGTGGTGAAACCTACTGGGTGTCCGCCGCCGTTTCTCAGATCTACGATTCTCAGGGGAACGTCACGCACTTAGTGGCGATTGAAGAAGACATCACCCTGCGCAAGCAGGAAGAATTCGAACGCACCCGGCGAGAGGTTCGGCGCAGGAGGCAACAAGCCGCTTTTATCTACTTGGCCACCCATGCGGCTCTGGCCGAAGGGCGGCCAGAGGCCTTTCGCATTATCGCGGAGAAGATGGCGGAAGTCCTCCAGATTGAGCATGTTTCTCTATGGCGATTGCCTGTCTCCGGAGAAGCACCTTCCAACCTGACCAAGTTATCTGGGAGTGATACACCTATCCCGATAACAATTCCCATTTCAGAGCACTCAGAGTATCTTTCCCCAATTTTGGCCGGGCAGATTGTGGAAAGTGTTGATCTGCGCCTTGCCCCGCTTTTCTCCGAACAATTTACCGCAGATTGGTTAGCCCAGCAGATTGTGTCTATGTTGATCATCCCGGTGCGGCTGCATGGCGAAATAGCGGGCGTTATCTGTTGTGGACACGCAGAGCCGCGACTCTGGCAGGAAGACGAAAAGGGCTTTGCCGTGCAGATCGCCGGTCTGGTGGCCCAAACCCTGCTGAATGCTGACTTGCGCCGTCGGGCTAACGAACTCGCCATTATCACCCGCATCAGCCGCGAAATTACGCTGGTGCCGGACCTGCACAAAGTGTTAAAGGTCATCGCTCAAAATGCTGCTGAATTGCTCCACGCGGATACCGGCGGGATGTTCACCTTTCGCGCTGACGGGCGGCTGTACGTGGAAGAGTTTTATGGGGTGGACGAGATCTTGATTCGTTTCATCAACACGCGCGGTATAGGTGTGGGGCAAGGGTGCATTGGGAAAGCCGTTGAAACGCGGCAACCTATCCAAATGTTTGCTGCTTCGAGCGAACCCATCTGCTCCAACGCTCCGATCTCATTCGTGCAGCATGTCCGCTCAGTCTTAGCGGTTCCCATCCTGCAAGAAGAGCGTGCCCTGGGCGGCATTGTGTTGTGGTACCATCAACTGCACCGTTTTTCCCAGGGAGAAATCGCGTTCATTCAAGCGCTGGCACAGCAATGCGTCAACGCCGTGGCTAATGCCCAATTGTTCGACGCTGAGGCCCGTCGCCGCCGCGAAGCCGAAACTTTGTACACTGTGGTGCAAGCATTAAGCTCCACGTTGAACCTCAGCAAGGTGCTGGAATTGATCATCAGCGAGCTGCAAAAAGTAGTCCCTTATGATAGTGCCTCTATTCAGCGGCTGGAAGACGATCATTTGGTGCTCATCGATGGGCGGGGATTCCCCAACCTGGAGCAACTGATCGGCAAAGAGTTCGACTTGAACAATAGCGATCTGCCCAATTACAAAGTGATGCACACACTTTCCCCGGTGATCTTGAACGAGATGGAGCATCGTTACGGTGATTTTCAGCACCCTCATTCGTGGCTAGGTGTGCCCTTGGTGTTCAACGAGCAGCCGCTGGGTATGTTGGCATTGGATAAGCACGAACCTCACTTCTACACCGAGGAGCATGCCCGCATGGCCTTAGCGTTCGCCACGCAAGCGGCCATCGCGATGGAGAACGCCCGCTTGTTCGCCGAAGAGGAGCAACGGTCGCAGGCTCTGGCCGCCGCGCTGGAGCAGCAGCGTGAGTTGGACCGCCTCAAGGACGAATTCATCCAGAATGTATCCCACGAATTGCGTACCCCGCTGGCCATTGCGCGGGGTTACGCCGAATTGCTGTACGATGAGGAACTGGGGCCGCTGTCGCCGGGACAAAAGCAGCCGCTGAGTATCATCGTGCGCCGCTTGCAGATGCTCACCAAGCTCGTCGGAGACATCAGCGCCACCATGGAGGTGGAATCCCGCCATGAGCATCGTGAGTTGGTGGACCTGGTGCTATTGGCGCAGATGATCGCCGAGGAGTTCCGTTCCTCTATGGAGCGGAAGGGCGTTAAGCTGGAGTACGACATTGCCCCGTCTTTGCCTCCGGTGATGGGGGACCCGGTTCATCTGCGGCGGGTGTTGGATAATTTGCTGGGCAATGCGCTAAAGTTCACCTCCTCCGGCGGCAAAGTCTCCCTATCGTTGCGGCGAGAAGGGGACTTCGCGCGGCTGGATGTCTCCGACACGGGCATCGGAATCCCCGCAGATCAACTGGAGCGCATCTTCATCCGCTTCTACCAGGTGGACGGAAGTTCACGCCGCCGCTACGGAGGCGCGGGCTTGGGGCTATCCCTGGTGAAGGAGATCGCCGAATCTATGGGCGGCTCGGTGAGTGTGTCCAGCACGGTGGGGGAAGGCAGCACCTTTACGGTCAAGCTGCCCTTTGCCGATGAGACCGCCGCACAAAGTGAGGAGGATGCTGATGCGCCAGAAGACGAGTAGCTTCCTCACCGCCGTCGCGTTGCTGATCGTGCTCTGGCTCATCTGGCGGCGGGTTTACATCGTTGTCCATGTCTCTATGCCGTGGTGGGGATTTCTACTGTTCGCCGTGGGGCTGTTTCTGGTCATCGATTACCTGCTGGAGCGCATCTTCAACCGCTGAGCAACTGTGAGTCACTCCTCTCAAACTGTCCGCTTGGGGCTGCTGGCCGATACCCACGTGCCTTATCGCAGCCCCTCCCTGCCCCCGGTGGTCTTGGATGCCCTGCGCGGCGTGGACTTGATCCTGCACGCGGGCGATGTGGATGAACCGTGGGCCTTGGCTCCGCTGCGCGAGATCGCGCCGGTTCACGCGGTGCGCGGCAATTACCACATTGTGGAACGTTCTAACGCCGGCGCGTCGCTGCCGTTGACCGTCACCCTGCGCGTGGCCGGGTTGCAAATCGTTCTGGTTCACGGGCACCGCTTCGCTTCCCTGCCGGTGGTGTGGTGGTGGAAAGTGCGCTCGGTCTTCCAGCACCTCCGCCATCGCTGGGACTATCCGGCATACGAAAGGACGATCATCCGAGGCTTGCTACGGCAGTACGGGCAAGCGGATATCCTTGTCTTCGGGCATACGCATCGCTTTTACCTGGCGCGGTGGGGGAAAACGCTGGTTATCAACCCCGGCGCGGCGTTGAACACGGCCTACTTCAACGCGCCCTTTCTCCCCTCCGTCGTCCACCTGATCCTTACCCCAGGGAAAGCTCCGCAGGCGATTCGCATCCCGGTGCATCTGGCCGCTCCTTCCGCCGCAGCCACCACGGCAGGCCCAATACGCCGCTTCCGGCGATGAAGACCAGACTGCCCAGCACCATCATCCCCAGCAGGGCGACGACTTGCTGCCCGTTCGTCCCCAAGCCGCCGAACACGATCAGTAACGCGCTGAAGTTCCATAGACTGTGCAACCCCACGGCCAGCAGATACAGGAGCGGCAGCGACCATCTCCGCCCGCGCCGCGCCAGCACCCAGCCGAGGCCGGTGATCCCGCCGGTGAGTGTGTGCATAAGCATCGCCATAGCGCGGAATAGCAACCCGCCGCTCCATTCCATGGTGTTGCCCAGCCCAAAGGCACTGTTGGAGACCCCCTCGAGCAGGCTGAATCCCAGACCGCAGGCCGCCCCCAAGACGAAGGCTTGCGCCAGACCGGGCGGCTGTTTCCAGATCATCACCCCGGCGAGCAGCGTCTTGCTCAACTCCTCAATCAGCGGCGTGATTGCGGCCAGCGTGAGTCCGGCGGTGAGCCACACGATGGGGGAGGTGGCGACGGCGTAGAGATCCGCGCCGGAGGGCGGTGCGGTTTGCCACTGCTGGAACATATCCCACAAACGGGCCAACTCCGCCTTCCCGCCGGGGAACAGCAACGTCAACACGGCGACCGTGATGCTGCTGAGCACCAGCCCGATCACCTCCACCGGCAGCGCAATCACCAGCGCGAGCAGGCCATTGCTCAAGGCCAAGATGACCTTGCGCCAGGATGGCGCGTTTCCGCGTCCCACGATCCACGTGATCGTTAGGAGCAGCATCAGCGAAGGCAGCAATAGCATCCCCAGATGAAGCGGCGCGAAGAGCGGCGCACTCTGGACGCGCTCCGGCAGCAGCCACGCCAGTCCCCACAGCAGGACGGTCAACCCGCCCGCCACGGCGATCCCGCGCGGCGCGTAAGCACGGGCGACCGGCAGCCCTTGCGCCGCCGTGATCCCCGCCCACATCATCGCGCCCCCCAAGAAGCCCAGCCATAACCCGCTGCTTGCCAGCGGCACGGCGACTTCTCCGGCATAGCTCATAAAGGGCAGGAACGAAAGCAAGATGCTCCCCGCCCCGAACAGCGCGACCAGTCCACCGACAATGGCGATCCCGATCCCCCAATGTTTCATCGTTGAGGTGTGCATAAAGCCTCCCGTTGGTGTGGCTAAGGTAACTGAATGTCAAAGTGCGACGCACTTTTGAAGCGCGTCGCACCTTGACACTTTCCCCGCGTGAAGTGCGGGCTATTTTTCCGTGATGGAGATGCTTTCCAGTTGATCCGCTTGCTCGGACGAGCCGGAGCTAGGCGAGATGCGGGTGAGCTTTTGCGCTACGTCCATCCCCTCGGTCACTTGGCCGATGCGGGCGAACTTGCCGTTCAATTGCGCCGCATCGCTCCCCAGAGTGATGAAGAATTGCCCGTTGCCCAGGATGCCCACCGCGCCCGGCTGATCAAACACGGACCCGGCCGCTTCTCCGGTGCAGTAGTACCCCGGATAGCCGATGCCGGAGTTGCTGGGATCGCCCGTCACGGCGACGAAGTTATCTTGCACGAAGAAGAAGTCCGAACCCTCGTACCACTGCTTCTTTGCCAGGAAGAGGAAGTTGTTGGCGTTCGTCGGCGCGGTGCTGGGGTCCAGCTCCATCACGATATCGCCCTTGGAGGTGTGGAGCGTGATTTGGTACTTCTTGCCCTCGTCGAGAACCTGCGGCGGAACTTCCTTGAACATCCGATCCTGCATGTTCATGAACGTCATAAAGGATTCCAAGCCGTTGTAAGAAAGTCCGATGTCGCTGGGGAACATCACATCGTTGAAGATGAAGGTCGGCGTGCCGGGCAGCCCCAGGGCGCGAGCCTCGTCATACTCCGATTGCACCTTGTCGGCGTACTTATCCAGGTCCTTGGTGAATTGATCCACGTCCAGCCCCAACTCTTGGGCGTATGAGATCATCTTCTGCCGCGCGTCGTCATCGGAAAGGGAAACCCATTCTTCCTTCTTGTTGAAGAGCAGATCGTGCATTTCCCAGAACTTGCCCTGCGCTCCGGCGGCCTCGGCTGCTTCCGCCGTGATGCGTGAATGTTGGTGGAAATCCAGCGGGAAATGACGATACACGAGGCGCACATCTGGATGGTTCTTCAAGAACAGTTCCAACACCGGCTCCATCCCCTTGCAGCCGGGGCATTGGAAGTCGGAATACTCGTAAATGGTCAGCTTGGCGGTATCGGTGCTTGCGCCCCTGGCCCAATCGGTGCTGTCTTCCGCCCGCACCGGCATGCTCGGCAGCGGCTCGACCTTGCAGCTCCCCGGTTCCGGTGTCCCCATCGCCGCCGGTGTCG
>WFQZ01000270.1 GCA_015486785.1 Thermoflexales bacterium | reverse complement strand
TCGTGATTCAGCGCGGAGCTTCCAACAACGTGGTGCGGGATTCGCAGATCGTTGATAACTACTGCTACGGAATCCACATTCGGGGCGGGGCCGGAACGGGAGGTGAAGCCTTCGCGCCGCCGCAAGGCAACGAGATCCGCGATAATGTGCTGCGGGGGAACGCACAGTTCTGTGGTCCGAATGCCCCCAAGGCCGCCGCAGTGAACGACCGCACGCATATCGCACCGGGCGGCGTACCGACGTACACCGGCGGCTTCGATAATTTGTGGGTCGGTAACGTGATTACCGGCAACTTGGGGATGGGAATTTACAACATCGGGGCTTCGCCCTTGATTTCGGGGAATGTGATCGCTTCCAATGCGGAGGATGGAATCAACAATCAGCCGGATTTCAACGGGACGTATGATCCGATCTCGGCCACGGACGACATTCTCTCGATCCCGCTGATTGTGAACAACCAGATTTACGGAAACCAGGGACGGGGGATTTACTCGCTGGATACGGCCCCGGCGCGGCGTTATACCTTGTATCAGGATAACCAGTTGACCAACCAGGGCGGCCAGCAAGTGCTGCAAGTTTGGTACGGCGCGGTAGAGGTGCTGACCAGCACGCTCAGTGCACCGCAGCCCATCACCACGGCGACGGATGTCCGCGTGGTCAGCACCAATTTCCAATACCTGATGGAGCACTACGATATTGTGACGCCCACCGGCAGTTTGACCTTCACCTCGGCGATCTGGGGGCCGGAGGACGTGGACTATCACAACGTGACCTCCTGGCAGGCGATGAAGGAATACGAGATCGTCGGCGGAGTGTTCACCTCCTACGTGCCGCAGCATCCGCGTGCCTACGTGTCTGGGCGATACATCGGCAACCGCTTGTTCAGTTTCGACGGCTTGACCACGACGAACCCCATCACCCCGACCGATCCCTCGCCTTATCCCAACCTGGGACTTTCCAAGTGGGTGGTGACGGGGCCGTATGGCCGCTATCAGATCGCGGGGCTGGATTTCATCTATGACTCGGACGGGGACGGCATCCCTGATGATGAAGAGGGCTACGGCGACACAGACGGGGACGGTACGCCGGATTATCAAGACCCGGATTCGGACGGCGACGGGATTCCAGATACGCAAGAAGGCTACGGGGACACAGACGGCGACGGCATCCCCAACTTCCAGGATGCAGATGATGATGGCGACGGCATCCCCTCGATAGATGAAGGCACCGGCGACACGGACGGCGATGGCATCCCCAATTACCTTGATCCGGATGACGATGGGGACGGCGTGCCCACGGAGGATGAGGACATCAACGGGGATGGCAATCCTACCAACGATGACACGGATGGTGACGGCATTCCCAACTATCTGGATCCGGACGATGATAACGATGGTGTCTCTTCGGAGGACGAGGACATCAACGGGGATGGCAATCCCACCAACGACGATACGGATGGTGACGGCATTCCCAACTATCTGGACCCGGACGATGATAACGATGGTGTCTCTTCGGAGGACGAGGACATCAACGGGGACGGCGATCCCACCAACGACGACACGGACGGCGACGGCATCCCCAATTACCTGGACAACGACGATGACGGCGACGGTGTCCCTTCAGCGAACGAGGACCTCAACGGGGACGGCGATCCTACTAACGATGATACGGACGGCGACGGCATTCCCAACTACCTGGACAACGACGATGACGGCGATGGCATCCCCACCGAGCTGGAAGACCTCAACGGGGACGGCGATTTCACCAACGATGACAGCGACGGCGACGGTACGCCTGATTACCTGGACGCGCTGGAGTATGGCGTGGCGTTGGCGCGCTCTCAAAGCGGCGTGATTGACCTGCACGAGGGGCAAGCCATCACCTTCACCCACACGCTGACCAACCTCGCCGCCGTCACGCAGACGATCACCCTGACGCCGACGGCGTCCCACGGCTACACGGTCACGCTGCGCCCGTCCTGTGTGTTCACCCTGCCCGGCGGGGCGGCGCAATCGCTCACGCTCATCGTGGAAGCTCCGCAATCGCTCTCAACGCTCCAGTCTCCGCCCGGCACGGTGGTAGGGAGCGGCGTAGCGCATCTGCTGGCTCAGGGGACGTATGGCATCACCCGCACGGCGGAGATCACGGATACGATCAGCGTGCTGAGCGGCGGGCCGTGGAAGTTGTACTTGCCGTTAATCGCGCGGAATTACGCTCCGTGAGGTGACGCGGGAAACGAAAAGACGGGAGGCCTGGCCTCCCGTCTTTTTTGTCGGGCAAACTCAATGGCGGAAGTGGCGGTAACCGGTGAAGGCCATCGCCAACCCCAGCGCGTCGGCGGCAGCGATGACTTGAGCATCACGGATGGAGCTGCCTGGCTGCACCACCGCCGTCACGCCGGCGGATGCGGCGACTTCTATCCCATCGGGGAAGGGGAAGAACGCATCGGACGCCAGCACCGATCCGGCGGCCCGTGATCCGGCCTTCGCCACGGCGATGCGCACCGCGTCAACGCGGCTGGGCTGCCCCCCGCCGATCCCGACGGCGGCTTCCCCCTGCGCCAACACGATGGCGTTGGATTTGACATGCGCCACCGTCCGCCAAGCGAAGTGCAGGGCGGCCAACTCGGCCTCGGTGGGCGGACGTTGCGTGACCACGCGCCACGTGGCCCGGTCGCCGCGATCCCGCTCTTGCACCAGCAAGCCGTCCTGTACGCTGCGGTACTCCAATCGGGCGTCCGGCGGATGCGGCACGGCGATGAGGCGGCAATTCTTCCGCCGCCGGAGCTTTTCCCGTGCTTGCGGTGTGAAGTCGGGCGCGATGATGGCTTCCACAAACAGCTTCCCCAGGGCCGAGGCCGTCTCGCCGTCAAAGGGGCGGTTGGCCGCGATCACGCTGCCGAAAGCTGAGAGCGGGTCTCCGGCCAGGGCGGATGGGAACGCCTCGGCTAACGTCTCCGCCGAGGCCAGCCCGCACGGGCTGAGGTGCTTGATGATGGCGATGGTGGGCCGTTCGAAACTCCACACCGCCCGCCAGGCGGCATCGAGGTCCAGCAAGTTGTTGTACGAAAGCGGTTTGCCCTGGAGCAACGTCCCGCCCAGTGGCCCGCCGATTCCGCGCGGTGCGTAGAGCGCGGCTTGCTGGTGCGGATTCTCGCCGTAGCGCAACGTCAGCAGGCGGGGCCAACTCAATGTGAGCCGGAGCGGCAGCCCTTCGTCCTCGGCGAGGAACTGTTGGATGGCTGCATCATAGGCCGTGGTGTGCGCAAAAGCCTTGGCGGCCAGTTGACGGCGCAGCGGCTCGTTGAGCGTGCCGTGGCTCAGGGCTTCCAAGAACGGTGCGTAATCGGCGGGATCGCAGAGCGCGGTGACATGGGCGAAGTTTTTGGCGGCAGCCCGCAGCAGCGCGACGCCGCCGATGTCAATCTGCTCCACGGCCTGGGAAAGCGAGGCCCCGGCAGCTACTGTGGCGGCGAAGGGGTACAGATTCACGGCCACCACGTCGATTTCGGGCCACCCGGCGGCACGCAGGGATGCCCGATCCTCCGCCGTGCGCCGGGAGAGGATGCCGCCGTGGATGGCCGGATGCAAGGTTTTCACGCGGCCATCCAGCATCTCCGGCACGCCGGTGATCTCGGCCACGGGCGTCACGGGGATACCGGCCTCGTGCAGCACTCGCGCCGTGCCGCCGCTGGCCAGCAGCGTGAAGTCGTGCGCTTGCAGCCCGTGCGCCAGTTCAACGATCCCTTGTTTGTCGGCCACGCTGAGCAAAGCGTATCGTTTCATTTCGCTTCCTCCTTCCGCGCAACGAAGAAAAGGTAAGCCCCCTCGTCCGGCGGCGGTTCGTGGTAGTGTTTTTGCAGCAGGGCGCGGGTGAGGGCCAGATTCCAGTCGGTGGGGACGAGCAACCAGCGGCCTAGCAGTTTTTTCGTCACCAGCGAGGGCAGTCCCAACGGATGCCCCCATTCCAGCGCGGCCAGGGCCGGGGCGGAGAAGTACGGCCACCATCGCTCAATGCGCAATCCCGCGCGGGCGAGCCGTTGTTCCCATTCCGGGGGATCGCTGTAGTAGCGATGGCGTGAGATGCGGTCAAACAAGCGGCGGTAGGATGCGGCGGCCCGATGCGCTCCGATCTTGTCCAGCCAGCGGGCGACGGAGAGGAGACGGCGGAAGTTGGGGCCGGGCACGCAGAAGTGAAACCATCCGCCGGGCCGCAGCACCCGTGCCACTTCGTAGATCACCGGCTCCACGTCGGGGATGTGCTCCAACACGGAGTTGCTCACCACGGTGGCGAAGTAGGCGTCGGGGTACGGCATGCGCCCGCCTTCGGCGCGGGTGAGCAGATTGTAACGTTCCCGCCGACGGGCTTCTTGCAGCGGCCCCCACCAGGGGTCAAGTCCCACATCCAATGGCTCGTCGAAGGCGACGGTGGCGAAGTGGCCGTCGCCGCAGCCCAGGTCTAGGATGGGGCGGGGGAGGGGCAAGTCGGCGTAGAAGTCGGCTTCCACGGCCCGCAACAGGGCGCGGAAGGCCGGGATTTCCCGCAGTTGTCGGCGGAATGTGTCTCGTGATGCTTGCTTCGGGTAGCTCGGTTGGGGCAGGGTCATAG
>WFQZ01000269.1 GCA_015486785.1 Thermoflexales bacterium | reverse complement strand
GACGGTGCAGACATACCACCACACCATCACCAACAGCGGCTCGCTCGCCGACCACGTGAGCTTCGCCGCCGACTCCAGCCGGGGCTGGACGGTGAACGTCACCCCTGCCGCGCTGGATTTGGCCGCCGGAGCGCATGCCCCGCTCACCGTCACGCTCACCCTGCCCGCCGACGGCGCGAACGGCCTGGTGGACGTGACCCAGCTTCAGGCCCGCTCGCAGAACGCCGCGCAAGTGGCCGCCGTCGCCGTGGATGTGACCACGCTGCTCAATCCGGACTCGCTGGCCCTGGCCGCCGATCAATCCCTGGAAGCCTCGGCCAACCATTCAGCGGTGTATCAGCACACCTTGACCAATCACGGAGCGCGTATGGATACCTTCCTTTGTAATGCCGTCTCGGCGCAAGGCTGGACGGCGAACGTTGCGCCGCCGGTCGTCACGCTGTCGCCGGGTGAAGCGACCTCGCTTACCCTCACCGTCGCCGTGCCCGACGCGGCCACCGGCACCACGGACACCATCACCATCACGGCCATTTCATCCTACGGCACAGAAGCTCGCGTCAGCAACACCGACACGCTGCTGGTCACCGGCGGACGCAGCTCAATTTATCTGCCGCTGGTCTTGCGCAACAAATAGCATGGCCTTCGCCGACCTGGAAATCCGCATTTTCGCCCGCCGTGATGGCGGCTATCCGGTGGAGATGACGCTGGATGGCGAGCAATCTCTGGCCCAAGGTATGATGTCCGCCGACATCGTGCCTTGGGTCTCCTCCGGCGACCTGGCCGCCGATGGGCAACGGCTCTTTGACCTGCTGCTGCACGATCCCGCGCTGCGGGCCGCGTGGCAGAAGGCCGCCGGGCAAGCTCCGCAACGGCGCATCCGCTTGCGCCTGGATACGCACGCCCCGGAATTGCACTTGATCCCCTGGGAGCTGCTGCGGGACGAACAAGGGATGCTTGCGGCCTGTGCCGCCACGCCCTTCTCCCGCTATCTGCCCATCGCCCTGCCCTGGGGCGGCGCGATTGAGGCCCATCCCTTGGAGGTGCTGGTACTGATCGCCGCCCCGGACGATCTGGCCGACTACAACCTGCCGCCCGTCCAGGTGACGGAAACTTGGGACGCGCTCCGTCAAGCGGTGGCGGAGATTCCTGCGGGCCGACTGCACCTCACGCGCCTGGCTGAACCGGTCAGCCTGGCGCATCTGGAGCAAGCGTTGCAGGCGCACCCGTACCACGCGCTGCACATCGTGGCGCACGGGCAATTTGACGCGGAACGGCAACGGGCCGCGCTCTACCTGCAAGACGCGAACGGGCACACGCAGCCGGTGCGGGATGACGAACTCATCGGTATGCTGGTGCGGCAGCGACGCCGCCCCGGTTTGATTTTCCTGGCCGCCTGCGAAAGTGCCCGCCGCACCACGGCGGACGCTTTTTTGGGGCTGGCCCCCAAGCTGGTGCGGGCCGGCGTCCCCGCCGTGGTGGCGATGCAGGACGCGCTTTCTTACGCCAGTGCCCAAAAACTCAGCGCGGCCTTCTATTCCCAACTGGCGCAACACGGCGTGGTAGATGAATCGCTCAATGCCGCCCGCAGCACCTTGCTCACCGCCGGGCGGCCTGATGCCGCCGTGCCGGTGCTGTTGATGCGCCTCAAGTCGGGGCGCGTGTGGAGCGCGGAAGCGGACGCGCGGGGCATCACCGAGGACGCCGCCTTTTGGCGCGGCCTGCTGAACAACATCCGGCGCAAAGTCTGCATTCCCATCATCGGGCCGCGCATCCATGGCCGTTGGCTGCCCACGCCGAATGAAACCGTGGCCCATCTGGCCCGCGCCTACGAAAATCCCTACTTTGCCCATAAACGCCTGTCGCAAGTGGCGCAGTTCATCGCCGGCTACAACGGCGTGGATAGCGCCAACGGAGAGATTTTGGGCGTGATGCGGGAGACGTTGGCGCAGCGGCTGCCGAGGAAATGGCAGCCATCCGATCCTGCTAACCCCGCCCTCAGCTTGAAGGAGCTACTTGCGCCGGTAGATTGGGCGGAACTGGTGGCCGCCGACCCCCACGAACCCCATCAAATTTTGGCGCAGCTTGATTTGCCGTTGTACTTGACGACCAACTTGGATACGTTTATGCTCAAAGCTCTGGCCGCCGACCCACAGAAAAACCCGGCCTTGGAAGTCTGCCACTGGAACGACATCTTGGACGAACAGCCCTCCAAATTTGACCGCCCGGACTATCGCCCCACGCCGCAAAATCCGCTGGTCTATCACCTCTTTGGCATAGACGGGCAACGCGGCTCAATGGTGCTGACCGAGGACTCGTATCTTGACTTCTTGGTGGGGACCGCCACCAAAATTGATCGCATCCCCATCTACCTGCGGGGCGTTTTGGCCAGCGGATCGCTGTTGCTGGTGGGCTACAGCCTGCACGATCTGGCCTTCCGCGTGATTATGCGGGGGCTGATTGCCCCGCTGGATCGGCGCATCCGGCTGAAGCACGTGGCGGTGCAGTTGGAGGAGGGCGATCCCCAAGAGATCGCCGCGCTCCACAAGTACCTGGCCGAATACTTCCACGCCGAGGACATCAACGTGTACTGGGGCAGTCCGGCGCAATTCTTCGCCGAGCTGCGGGAGCACTTGGACTTATGAGGAGGGTGAGATGAAAGGCAATCCTTACATGGGGCTGCGACCTTTCAAGCGCGGTCAGCGAGATCACTTCTACGGGCGCGAAAAAGAAGCCCGCGACCTTTCCTCGCTGATTATGGCCGAGCGTGTAGTGCTGTTCTACGCGCCATCCGGTGCGGGAAAAACCTCCTTGCTCAACGCCCGCGTGATCCCGCTGCTCAGTGAGCGGGGCTTCAACGTCTTGCCGCTGGTTCGCGTGGGCAACGACATTCCGCCGGAGCTGGCGGCTGATTCTTACGCCAACGTGTTTGTGCTCAGTGCGCTGCTGGATTTGGCCGAACACACCGGCGACGATCCCCCCTCGCTGGTGGAACACACGCTCTCTTCGTACCTGCAAACCCTCTGCCCGAAGGAACAATGCGCGGACGCTCCGCCGCTGCTGATTTTTGATGATTTTGAGGAGCTTTTCACCACCCACCAGGATCGCTGGCAAGATATCGGCGGGTTCTTTGAGCAAGTGCGCAACGCGCTCCGCGACATTCCTGAGCTGGGCGTGGTCTTTGCGATGCGTGAAGACTACGTGGCCGAGCTTGACCCTTACGCCAAATTCCTGCCCAAGGGCTTGCGTGCTCGTTACCGCATGGCCGGGCTTGATCTTGACGCCGCCCGTAAGGCGGTGGAGGAACCGGCACGGGCGGCGGGACGCGAATTTGCGCCGGGCACCGTCGAGAAACTGTTGGCCGCTTTGCAGCCGGAATCATCGGGGGCCGCGCAAAGCACGGTCGCGCCTTACGTGGATTCGCTGTTGCTGCAAGTGGTGCTCTCCCGCCTGTGGGAAAAGCTCCCCACCGGCCAGGGGCCGATCACCTGGGAAGAGATCCAAACATACGTGCGGCTGGATCGGGCCTTGCGCGACTTTTACGAGGAGATTTTGGACAAGGCGCATCAACATACCGGCGTGGGCGAGTCGCTGTTGCGCGACTGGATCGGCGAGCAGTTGATCACCCCACAGCGGACGCGCAAGCCGGTGCCTTTGGGCGAGAAAGAAACGGTGGGCATGCCTAACAAGGTGTTGTTCTTCTTGCGTGACCAGCACTTGCTTTCCGAGGACGTGCGCTTGAAGCGGCATTGGTTTCAACTTTCGCACGACCAACTCATTCCGGCGATTATCGCCTCCAACCACGATTGGGAACTCAAGCAGGAAACGCCTTTGCGCACGGCGGCGCGGAAGTGGTGGAAGACCGGCGATGATTCTTTGCTCTACCGAGGGCAAGCCCTACGGGATGCGCAGGACTGGGTCAACGATCATCAACAGGACGTGTTACCCTATGAGCGGACCTTCCTGGCGGTCAGCGAGAAGGCCGAAGAAGAACGTTTGCGGAAGCAGCTCAAGCTGCGGCGCAATCTCATCGTGGCGATGTTCCTGGCAACGATAGGATTGGCCGCACTGAGCGCCATGTCCGTCTACCAAGCGGTGCAGGCCCGCCGGGCCGAGTTGGCGGCCCGGCAAGCGCAGCATTCAGCCGAAACATCGCGCCTGCAAGCAGTCACCGCGCAGACGCTGGCGGAAAGTGCCCGCGATGAGGCGGAACAACTGCGAGCCGAGGCGGAGGCGGCGCGGCAAGAGGCGGAAGAACAACGCGCTCTGGCCGAAAAGGAGGCCGAAACGCAGCACCAGATCGCCTTGGCAGCGCAATTAGCCGCGCAGGCGGACTTGATCCGTGAGCAGCGGGCCGAGCTGCTCCCCCGCAGCGTGCTGCTGGCCGTGGAATCGCTGCGCCGTTTCCCCTCCGTCATTGGCGAAGAAGCCTTGCGCGGCGGATTGGCCTTGCTGCCGCAGTCGCTCTCCGTGGTGCAGAGTGATGCCGCCATTGAGGCGACGGCCTTCAGCCAAGACGGGCGGCTGGCCATCGCCGGGGACGCTCGCGGGCACGGCATCATCTGGGATGCCGAGAGCGGGCGGGT
>WFQZ01000268.1 GCA_015486785.1 Thermoflexales bacterium | reverse complement strand
GCCCCCGGTGACCACCGGCATGCCGATGGCGATCCCATCTCGGCTGCCAACGTCAATGAGCAAGTCACGCAAGTAGGGATTGGTATCCTGTCCCACAACTTTGCCGCACGGATAGATGGAGCATCCGTAGTTGATGATGTCGGCCCCCACCAGGCTGTAGGTGGGGTTTTTGCGGGCGAAGTTCAGTTGAGCGCGGTATTCTTGGTTCTCCGCCTCGTACTGGCGGAGACGGATGTTTTCCTGAATCAGAGCGTCGTTTTGCTGCTGGAGCTGGGTGACTTGCTGTTGCAACTCGCGCACGTCCCGCGCGGTTTGCGTCAACGTGCCCATCGTATCAAGGACCGTCGCAACGCCCCGTTCCAGCGGGGAAAGGACGTAGCTCAACACATTTTCAATGTGCGTCAGGGCACCGGCCTCGTGGAGTGATAAGAGCAAGAGCGCGACTACCAGCAATACCCAGGGCAGCCAGGGACTACTTTCTCTTTTCATAGGGACTTATGTCCTGCGCATAGATGCTCGGAGAGGTTTAGTAGGATGCGGAGCCGCCGGGGTAACGATGATCGTCCACGGAGAGTGCCGGGCGCAAAAGTTCGAAGTTTTCCAGGACTGCGCCTGCGCCACGGGCGACGCACGTCAGCGGGTCTTGGGCGACCCACGCGCGGATGTGCGTTTCCTCGCTGATGCGCTCGGCCAAGCCGCGCAACTGCCCGCCGCCTCCGGCCAGGCAAATGCCGGTCTCCATCAGATCGGCGATCAACTCCGGCGGGGTCTCGTCGAGCGTGTCCCGCACCAGTTCCACGATGATGCCGACCGAACGGCTCATCGCTTCGCGGATTTCGATGCTGCTGACTTCGATCTCCTCCGGCAGGCCGCTGAGCAGACCGCGTCCGCGCATGGCCATTGTCAGCTCTTCCGGCAGCGGATAGGCAGAGCCGATGTTGATCTTCAGCCGTTCGGCCATGCGCTCGCTGATGGCAACGTTGTACTTTTGGCGGGCGTATTGCACGATGTCTTCGTCGAACTCATCTCCGGCGATGCGGAGGCTCTTGCTGACCACGATGCCGGTGAGGGCGAAGACGGCTACCTCGGTTGTGCCGCCGCCGATATCCACGATCATACTGCCGCGCGGCTCGGTGATCGGCAAGCCCGCGCCGATGGCGGCGGCGAGCGGCTCTTCGATCAGATAGACTTCGCGGGCACCGGCTTCCAGCGTGGCATCCCGCACCGCTCTTTTCTCAACTTCCGTCACCCCGCTGGGCACACCTACCACCACGCGCGGGCGCGGCTTGAGCAAGGGAATCTCTTTGTGGGCCTGGCGGATGAAGTACCGCAACATATACTCGGTCACGTCGAACTCGGAGACCACGCCGTCGCGCAAGGGGCGCACGGCCACGATGCCGGTCGGTGTTTTGCCGACCATCTCTTTGGCGGAAGAGCCTACGGCCAAAATGCGGCGCGAATGCACCTCACGGGCCACCCACGAGGATTCATTGATCACGATTCCTTTGCCGCGCACATAAACTAACGTGTTGGCCGTGCCTAAATCTATCCCTATGTCTAATGAAAAAAGCCCCAGGAGGGCGTCTATAGGATTAAACAAGTTTTACCTCAACTTGGTGATATTCAAGTTCTGTAACGTTCCGCAAAATTATACCATGGGGCGATAAAAATGAAGGGCCGCGTCTCTGGCGCACCGGATGGCTATTTATCGGCGGTGGGGCTTGTTCCGCCCCCGGTGCAGAAGACGACGTAGCTGCCGTCCTGATTGGTGTGCGCTTCGTAATTCTGCCCCTCGTACTCCAGGGTGATGCGCTTGCCCGGTGTGATCACCATAGCGCAGACTTGGCCGGGCCTTTCACAGCCCAGGCAGGAGTTGCGCCATTGTACCGTTTCCACGCGGTTCACGGTGATGGCTTCGGTCGGGGCGGTCAGCTTTTCGGCCAGGGCTTGTACCGCCGCCGTGACGGCGAGATCGACCGTCCCCGCCGTCGGCTCCGGCGCGAGCGGGGAAAGCGGGGAGAGCGGCGAGAGGGTCGGGGCGACTTGGTCTTTAATCGTGGAGGTCAGCGGTTGTCCCTTGGCGCAGCCGCTCAGGGTGAACATCAAAATCAGTATTCCCAGGTAGACTTTGCTCATTTTCCCTCCGATTTCATTGCCGGGAAGGGGGCGAAAAACCTCTCGCGCCCGCTTGCCCGAATCAACTTTTATGCTATAATCTCGCGTGGGTGAGTAGCTCAGCTGGCTAGAGCGCACGGTTCACATCCGTGAGGTCCCGGGTTCGAGTCCCGGCTCGCCCACTTTTTGTACCTCAATGACGTCCGCGCTTTGCCCCACCAACCAGCCCAATGTGAAATCCGCCAGGATGAGCAGCCACAGGTTTTGGGTGAGGATGTAGAGGATCACGCTGCTGATCGCTTGCGCGGCGCGGAAGAGCATGTCCCGCCCCCGCGCGAAGGTGCGTAAGTCGGCCCAGCGGGCCGGGTTGAGGGACGCTTCCAACAGCACCGGGATCAGTCCCAGCCACGCGCCGTAGGCCGGCCCGAAAAGCAGCACCGGCGGCTCGCGGTAAAAGGCCCAGTGCGCTTGGTGATAGATGCTCTCGCGCAGCGCAACGCCGGCGCGATGGGCCGGCGTGACCCGCAGGCCGGCGAGCCGTGTCACTTGCAAGTCGCCGAGTTTCGCCAGCCCCCACATCCCGGCGATGACTGCGACCGTGATTCCTATGTCTGCCGCCCACCTGTTCCAGGGGCGGGGCTGCAAGCCCAGTCCGCGCTCGGTGAGTGCGCCCCGCCACAGGAAGATGACGCTGGGGAATCCTACGGCGTACACCAGGCGCAGAGTGTGGAGGCTCCAGGAGATTGCCGGTTGCGTTTTCCATTGCGCGGCGCGTTCCGCGTACCGGCTCGCCGGACGTTCGATGACCCACTGCACGGCGATGGCGAAAAACGCCAGCATCAAGGAGAGTGCCAGCCAGATGAGTCGCTCTAAGAGGGCCGGGTCAAGGGTCACGGGTAGGTTGCATCCTCTGGGTTTTTGATCTCCACCGGAATGGTCACCGTGATCTTGGTGCCTTTGCCCGGCGTGGAGCGGATCACGGTCTTCCCTTTGACCAGGGTGGCCCGTTCTTGCAAGTTCAGCATGCCCAGGCTGCTGCGTTCGGAGTAGCTGGCTTTGACCGAGGCGACGTCGAATCCCTTGCCGTCGTCTTCGATCTCGGCGATGACGTTCATACCTTTGCGGTAGAGGCGAATCCACAGGTTTTTGGCCTCGGCGTGCTTGCGGGCATTGGTGATCGCTTCTTCGGTGATGTAGAAGATCGCGCCTTGGGCCTCGGTGCTCAATAGTCCCTCGGCTTCTTCGTCTGCCTCCAGATGGAATTGGGTCTCCGGGGTGGTCTCTTCGAGTTTCTTCTTCAACTGCGTGAGGGCGGCGATCAGCCCTTGTGTTTCCAGGATGAGCGGGCGCAGGGTGAAGAGCATCTGGCGGATTTCTTTGGTGGTCTTGCGGGCCAGGGCTTCCAGTTGCTTCAGCTCGTCGATGGATTGTTCCGGGTCACGCTTGACCAGCAGGCGGATGTAGTTGAGGCGCATGGCGATGGCGGCGATGGTCTGAGTGGGGCCGTCGTGCAAGTCACGGGCCAGTTTCTTGCGGGCGTCTTCTTCCACGGCTACCAGTCGCTCTTTTTCTTCCATCAAGTTCTGGTAAAGGCTCGCGTTTTGCAGGGCCATCACGGCTTGGTTGCCGATGGCTATGAGCAGGTCGCGGAAGTCCGGGGTGTACGTGTCCGGTTCGGGGCTGCCCAGTACCAGCAGGCCGTAGCTTTCAAATCCGGCCCGCAGGGGGATGACGATGACTTGACGGCAGTCACGGAAGGCGGAGACGCTGCCCAATTCCGGGTCGGTGTTCGGCTCTTCGGTGATGATCGGTTCGACTTTTTCGATGGCCTCGGCCAGCACGCCCGCTTGGCCGGGGAATCGTTGGTGTTCATCGCGCAGCGAAAGCCCGCGTGATTTGCTGATGTAGAGGGTTTGATCAATGTCAAAGAGCAAGATCATTCCCACTTGCTCGATGGCCTTCTCGTTTTCCGTGCCGGTGGGCTGGAATAGTTCCTTCAAGCTGGTGTTGCTCACGTCCAGGGCGGTATCTAACACTCGTTCGTAGTTGAGTGTGGCACTTAGCATGCTCGCCATCTCAAAGATGATGCGGGCGCGGCGATGGGCCAAATCTAAGGCTGCGGCTGCTTCCAGTTCTTGCTGCTGCCGTTCATAGAGCAGGGTTTGTTTGATCCGTGAGCCGATCTGGCTGACGGCGAGACCGGCGACAAATAGGATGATCCCGTTGGCCAGGGCGGGGAAGATGACCAGGTAGCCGCTGGCGGCGACTTTTTCCATTGTCCAGGCCGCTTCGTGCCAAGCGATGTCCCAGTAGGCCAGCACGATGATCATAGTCAACGCTGCGCCGAACCACCAGGAGAAGCGCACGGCGGCGGTGATGATCGGGATGAGGGAGACGAATAGGATTTGCCCTTGCGTGTTACCCGACCCGGCAATCACGCCCAAGGTGAGCGAGATGTCAATGATGAGCATCAGCGTTTGCACTGCGCGGTTCATCGCGTGCTGCAATACGACGATCATCACCATCAGGTTGGCAACTGTTCCGGCGATCAGCGAGAGGGCGACCACCGGGGGGAATTGGGTGCCGTGCAAGACCACGTCCAAAATCACCACCCCGGCCACCGAGATCAGGAACAGCCAGCGCAGATTGATGAACAGCCACTCGATTTGGGTTTCTGAATCGCGCATTATCACCTCGGTTAGATGGAAAAGCGAATGTGCAGAATATCGCCGTCTTGGACGACGTACTCCTTGCCCTCAATGTGGATGTGTCCGGCTTTGCGGGCGGCGGACATG
>WFQZ01000267.1 GCA_015486785.1 Thermoflexales bacterium | reverse complement strand
GTCCGAGAGCCTGGTGCCCAGGTTGTTGAGGCCCCCGGCCAGGTTGGGGAGGAAGGCGGCACGGTTCTGTTGGGCGAGTTGGCGGTAGTGATCCACCGCCTCCTGCGTGGCGTCCAACGCCTCTTGCCGCCGGCCCAGAGCCGCGAGCATGGCGCCCAGGTTGTTGAGGCTCATGGCCAGGTCGGGGAGGAAGGCGGCACGGTTCTGTTGGGCGAGCTCTCTACGGATGTCCACCGCTTCCTGTGTGGCGGCCAACGCCTCCTCCCGCCGGCCCAGGGCATTGTAGGCTCCAGAGAGGTTGTTCAAGAGCCGCGCCCGTTCCTCCTCATCCGCGTCTCCCACCAGGCTCAATTGCGCCTCCCACACCGCGGCCACCAGCGGTCGTAAGAAGATGGTTTGCTCTGGCAAGGGCAAGCGTTGGTCTAGAGCACTGAGAAAGTGGTGAGCGGCCTGGGTATTTACGGCGGCGGCAGGCGCTGTATGGGATTTTACTATTGAAGCAACCCTATCCGCCCAGGCCCGCATTTTCTCCGGTCCCAGGTGGCGAGGATGGGATGCGATGCGCTGCAACACGGTCAACGCCTGCCAGGTGCGGGCGGCTGCGGCCGCATGGCCGGCGTCGATGTCAGCGCTGGCGGGCAGGGGCTAGGTCCAGCAGCTCGGGATGTTGTTCCAGCCGCCGCTCGATCACATCATCGGCCAGAGGGTCAGGTGCGATGGCATAGAGAGTGCAGTCTTTTTGCGGGCACAGGGTGCGCTTGAGGATGGCGGCGGCATCCCCCTGCAGCTCGTCGTCATCGAAATAGGCGTGCAGGTAAGAGGTCAGTTGCTGGCGACGGCTGATCTCGTGACCCAGGGTGCGCAAAATGTGCATGTCCTGGATGAAGTTCACCCCCATCAGCCAGCAGGGGGGCGGGCAGACCTGCGTGTTGCAGCTTTTGCCGCCACAGTCCCCGCTCTCGCCGCCAGGTGGCGGCCAAAATCTCGTTTTCGTCGCGGAGATGCGCCATGTCTCCTCCTGTGGCAGCCAGCAGGGCCAGTAAGAGCACGAACAGGGGGCGTTGGGGTAGGTCGGATGGCAGGGCGCCTGGGTCCGGGCCGTCAGTCCGGATGATTTTGGCGAAGGACGCGACCGCCTGCGCAAACAATTCCCGGCGCTCCGCTTCCGTGCTGAGGGGGGGAATGGCCAGGGCTTGCTTTTGCATAGTGGGCAATGCCAGCAATTCGGGCAGGCCTACATACTCGGGATCATGAATGCTGACGGCCAATGCCTCGAACCAGCGCGGGGCAGTACGCTCCAGCAGGATCAACGCCAGGGGTGCAGCACGGTGCTGGCGCTGCCGGGCCATCTGCTTGAGCAGTGCCTCCACCATGCCCTGCCGGTCGGTCACGTAATCCAGGATCAGCACGGTGGGACAGGGCGTCTCGCTGAAATATCCGGCGTCTGCCGGGGTCACGCTTTCGCCCAGAAAATAGACCGCCCACCCTGTCCGGCGTAAGTCTTCCCCCGCTTCGATCAGCAAGCGGGTTTTGCCGGCGCCGCCGGGGCCGGTGTAGAGCCGCATCCCCAGCCGGGGCACGCCGTCCCGGCCCAGTCCTTGCGCCCAGGCCACCAATTCGTCCCGCATCTGCACCTGGGCCTCGCCTAGGTAGGGGACCAGGCGATATTCGGGTTTGAGGAGGAAGGGACGCAAAGCTTGCCCGGAGTAGGGACGCACGGGCCAACGGGCCTGGCGCCAGGCTTTGACCCGCTTCAGGTTCAGCAGTTTCTCCTGGTTGGCCAGAATGGCGGCGAGTTGCGGCTGGAGCTCGCTTGCGAAATCCGGCAGGCGGGCCAATATTGTTTGCAGCGCGTCCACGCCCACCAGGTTTAGGGCCTCTTTATGGCTGAGGAGAAGGCGATAATAGTCCCCCACCAGCCGTTGCGTCAGCGCCCGTGCCCTTGTTGTCATACAGGCTCGTCAGCGCCTTTTCGGCCCGCTGCAACGTCAGCCTCGCTGCCTGCGTGGTATCCAGGCCTGCCTCCGCCACCAGTTCCTCAGCCGAAAGTCCCTGCGTGGTCAAAATCTCCAGCGTCGCCACCAGCGCCACTTCCAGGGTGTTGTCGTCAGGGTGCTTTTCCGCTTCAGCTGCCAGCATCTGGCGGTAGTCCTCGACCAATTGCTGCAGGGCATCGTGGGCCTGCTCGGGCAACTCTGGGGCGGCAATGGTTTCCTGCAGAAAGGCACCGGTGCCGGCCACGCCGGCCACAACCAGCGATCCCACCCCGGGGATGGCCTTGACTCCTTCCACCAGGGCGACCAATCCCGCTTTTTTCAGCAATCCGATGCGTTCTCGCTCGTTTGTGGGCATGAAAAGCTCCCCATGATGTGTGGATGACGATGTGTCGTCGGCATTATAACACACTCTGGCTCACCGGTCCCCCGATGTGGATATTTCCTGGCGCTGGTTGGGGCATGGTCGTCTCCCGGGAATGGCCCCCCGGCCCCCAATTCTGGGGGTGTGTTGCTTCCTCCAAGGTTGGGGGATAGGGGGCGTTTTCATCCGCGGCGGTCGAATGAAACCGTGCCAAGCTGAAGGGATTGTAGCACTCGCGCCGCCTGCGGGCAAACGTCGTTGCGCCGCAGCCCGGCGACGTCAGATATTGACGTCGCCGGGCGGGAGTGGTTCGATTATTGTTGCGAGCCCCGCCCGCTGCGGGGCTCGTAGCACGGGCCCGACCTCAGCGCAGGAAGACGGGCAAATACAGTGGCGCAATCACCCCACCCTGAACGGTATGCGTGATGCTACCGTTGTTAGTTCAACGCACGGTGTCGCTGATGGCGATGGTGACGGTGGGCGGATCGAAGCCCGTCGCGGTGATGGTGACCGGCACGGTATTGCGGGCAAGGCTGCTCAGCAGCACGCCCATGATGATAATAATGTTGAGTCATAAACGCTGCGTTCCGGTCTTCATGATTTTTCTCCTTTCGCCCGCAGGCGATATATAAAACGATTAATTCGTGCGGCCGGAACCTTCGTCCGGCCCTGCAGCGTCTGCATCCGCCATCTGCGCTCGCAAAAAGGCCACTAACGCCGCCAGGTCGGCGAAACCGCGGCGCTCGCCTGTGTGAACGTCCTTCAGGCTGAAGCGCCACAAGGCAGCCTGATGAGCGTCGGCCGGGCGTTCGCACCACATGGTCCATAGATAGACAAAGCGTAATGGG
>WFQZ01000266.1 GCA_015486785.1 Thermoflexales bacterium | reverse complement strand
TGCCCAACTTCCAGCCCCCGCAGACAGTCACCGGCACGGCCCCCATCAGCCCCACCACCGCAATCTCACCCACCACACCCTAACTTACCAAATCCAGTTAGAAAGGAGCATAATAAATGAAAGGTTTGATTCTCAGTGGCGGTAAAGGGACCCGTTTATACCCCCTCACTTTCACCAGTGCCAAGCAACTCATTCCGGTGGCCAACAAGCCGGTGCTCTTCCGCGTCATCGAATCCATCCGTGACGCCGGCATCACCGAGATCGGCATCGTCGTGGGCGATACGGCGGACGAAATCAAAGCCGCCGTGCGCACCGGCCATCGCTGGGGCGTGAACATCACCTACATTCCCCAAGAAGCCCCCTTGGGGCTGGCCCACGCCGTGAAGATCAGCCGGGATTTCCTCGGCGATGATCGCTTCGTGATGTTCCTCGGCGACAACGTCATTGAAGGCGGCATCACCCCGCTGATCCGCCAATTCGCCGACTCCGAGTGGAACAGCCAGATCGTCCTGACCCCCGTCCCCCAGCCGGAGCAATACGGCGTGGCGGAGCTGGACGAAAACGGGCGCATCGTCCGCCTGATTGAAAAACCCAAAGTGCCCCCTTCCAACCTGGCCTTGGTGGGCATCTACATGTTCGACGAGCACATCTGGGAAGCGGTTGAGGCCATCCGCCCCTCGTGGCGCGGCGAACTAGAAATCACCGACGCGATCCAATGGCTGGTGAGCAACGGCTATCAAGTGTACCCCTACATCCATCAAGGCTGGTGGATCGACACCGGACGCCCCGGCGATATGCTCGAAGCCAACAGCATGGTGCTTGCCGAGCTGAAACCGCACATTGAAGGCTACGTGGACCGCGATTCGGAAGTAGACAGCCGCGTGACCATTGAAAAAGGCGCGGAGATCATCAACAGCGTCGTGCGCGGCCCGACCATCATCGGGCAAAATACCCGCATCGTCAACGCCTACATCGGACCCTTCACCTCCATCAGCCACGATTGCGTCGTCAAAGACAGCGAAGTAGAACGATCCATCGTGCTCTCCCACAGCACCATTGAGAACCTGCCCGCCCGCGTTCAAGACAGCCTGATCGGGCGGCACGTGGTACTCAAACGCTCTCCCATCCGCCCCAAAGCACTCAAACTGACCCTGGGAGATTACAGCAACCTGGGACTCCTATAACCCATTGACAACTTAATGAACTGTGATAGGATGCGCTCGTTTACATACCTATGGACACTCATCCAGAGAGGCGGAGGGACCGGCCCTGCGAAGCCTCGGCAACCGGGTTGAAAATCAACTCAGAGGTGCCAATTCCGGCAGAATGAAAATTCTGGAAGATGAGGTCGTCACCTAACCGTGCAGGCCTCTTCAAGAGTTGAAGAGGCCTGTTTTTCGTCTGGGGAGGTCCACGGGTAAAATCATACCCAGGAGGTTTTTCATGACTAAGGAACGTAACATTGTGGTAACAGAGGTTTTGGGGCAGTACATTGATGACATGCCGGTGGAGATTGTGGAGCGCAAGGAAAAGGGACATCCCGACAGCCTGTGCGACGGCATCGCCGAACGGATCTCGGTAGAGTATTCCAAATGGTGTTTGGAAAACCTCGGCGTGATCCTGCACCACAACTTTGACAAGGTGCAACTGGTGGCCGGTGAAGCCGACGCCACCTACGGCTA
Source organism: Thermoflexales bacterium (assembly GCA_015486785.1). Classification (GTDB taxonomy): domain Bacteria; phylum Chloroflexota; class Anaerolineae; order B4-G1; family SLSP01; genus S014-19. Next base: position 904 of record WFQZ01000266.1, on the reverse strand, counting down.
TGGCGAGATGATCAAACCGATCCGCATCCAAATCGCCGGGCGCGGCCTGCCGACCTACAAAGGCAAGCGCGTCCCTATGGACACCATCGCCATTGAAGCCGCCCGCCTGCACATCCGCGAGACCATGCGCTACCTTGATCCGGTGAAGCACGTGGTCATCGACTCTTACGCCGGACGCGGGGCGGAGGAATTGCAATACACGGTTGACCACATCAAAGCCAACGACACCAGCTTTGGCGTGAGTCACTGGCCGCGCTCGATCCTGGAACACACAGTCTACGAGACCGCGCAATACATCACCAACGTGCTCATTGACGAATACCCCATCGGCGAGGACGTGAAAGTGATGGGTGCCCGCAACGGCAAAAGCATCGTGCTCACGGTAGCCCTGCCCTTCATCGCCCCGCAAGTCAAAAGCGCGGCGGAATACGTCTCCTTGCGCGACGCCGCTCAGCAAGCAATCCAAGCCTATGCCCAGCAGTTGAGCGAGCACCAAGTCAAAGTGCAAGTCAACACCGCCGACGACGTAGAAAACGACGCCGTCTACCTGACGCTCACCGGCACCTCTGCCGAGCAAGGCGATGATGGCGAAGTGGGACGCGGCAACCGCGTCAACGGCGTCATCGCCCCCTTCCGCGCCACCAGCCTGGAAGCCGCCGCCGGCAAGAACCCCGTTTCCCACGTGGGAAAACTCTACAACCTACTCGCCCTAGAAGCCTCCAAAGCCATCGTCGCCCACGTGCCGGAAGTCCAAGCCACCACCGTCTACCTGCTCTCGCAGATCGGCAATCCGCTGGACCAACCCCTGCTGGCCACCGCCCAAATCCGCACCAAGGATGGCCACCTCAGCGACACCATCAAGGCCGCCGTCACCGAGATACCTGTCTCTTATACACATCTGACG
>WFQZ01000265.1 GCA_015486785.1 Thermoflexales bacterium | reverse complement strand
TCGCGCGGGCATGGCGATGCTGATCGCGGCCCTGGCGGCGGAAGGCCGCAGCCTGATCCACAACATCCGCCAGATAGACCGGGGATACGAGCGCATTGAGGAAAAACTCATCGCCCTAGGCGCGCAGATCAAACGGTACAAAGAACAGTAAACGAGCGAGAAGCACGTTGGGCGGCGGGGAGCGAGAGTTTTGCTCCCCGCCGTTTGTTTTGCCATAGCCGCCGCTTCCATACACATGCTCCCTGTGTATGCGGGGGATGGTTGGCAATGTAGCATTCGGGCGTATGATTTTGTGCGAAAAGTGCTGACCGGGGCGCGTTCATCCCGAAGGCCGGGGGACGATTACCGGGATGGTAAAGGCCGCCTTTGCCCACTAAAGGCGATGACGAACCCGCCTCAGGATAACCGCCAAACTTACCGTTGGCTTTTGGAGAGATTTTATGGGAGTCTGGTCTGACCTCAGCATCGCCGACTTGGCCCGTCTCTGCGGGCGGCATCAGTCGCGCGAAGTAAGCCGCGTTTACGCTATCGGCCATTGCTATGAACTGTTCCGCCGCGCCGTCGTGGAACGAGACGATGCGGCCTGGCAGGCGGTCATCTCTATCTATCGCCGCCTGGTGCTCTACTGGCTGGGCCCGCATGCCGATGAAGACACCTTGCAAGAGGTCTTCCTGCGGTTCTGGCAATTGCACCGCCACCGGAGTCCTCCCTTCACGACCCGCTTCCCGAACATCGGCGCGGTGATGGGCTACTTAAAGCAGTGTGCCATCGCCGTGCGCATTGAGGCCGGGCGTGCCCAGGAACGGGAGCGGCGGCTGTGGGAGCGCGTGCGCCGTGCCGCCGTGTTGGAGGCGGTCGTTATTATTGAGGCGTATGAGACCCCTCAGGACGACCGCCCAAACATCAGGGAGGCGATCCTCTCCCGCGTACAGAGCGAGCGGGAACGGGTCGTGTTCGAGGGGACGTATCACCACGGTCTTGCTCCGCGCGAGATCCAGGCTCGCTGGCCGGACTTGTTCCCGACCAAGCAGGATGTCTATCGGGTGAAGGAGAAGCTGCTCAAGCGGCTGCGACGTGACAAGGAATTACGGAAATTGTGGCGAAATTCGTGAGGAAAATGGCGGAATTTCGCCTTTAACTCTGTTTATTAAAGTAGGGAGTGTTATGGACAAATTACGCTGTATCAACCCAAGTGAGGTGGAGGAAGGCGATTTGGTCGCCTATATCCACGGCGATGCCCCGCCGCGAGTCGTCAAGCATGTGGCCGAGTGCGCTTTCTGTGCCGCGCGGGTGGAGCAGTTGCGAATGACGGACGCCGCGCTCCTGTCGCTCTTCTACCGCAGCCGTTGCCCGACGGCGGAGACGCTGGCGGCCTTCGTGCTCGACCAGCTGCCGGCGGTGGAGAAGTTGCGGGTGGCCGCCCACGTGCGTACCTGCCCGGCGTGCGCCGAGGAGGTCGCTTCGGTGAAAGGACTGGCCGACGAGCCGCCAACGTTCCTGGGGTGGCTGAAGGAGAAACTGTCCCAAGCGGCCCTGGCCCACCAGATAGCTTTCTCGCCGTCGCCGCTGCGTGGCCCTGGATGGTGGAAGGGCCGTTTCGAGGCCGACGACTTGGTGGTGACGCTTTCCGTGTACGGCGATGGGCTGACGGGGCGCGTGCGCCGGCGCAGTGACCTATCCGGTGTCGCCTCCGGCGAAGCCTGGTTGGTCGGGGCGGATGACGGGCGGAATGTCCCCCAGGCTACCATAGATGAGCGCGGGCGATTTCAGTTTGACGCGCCTCCGCCGGGGGATTATGTCCTCCTGCTGCACGTTGCCGGTCGGGATATCCGGCTGGAAAAGGAGGTACGCATCGGATGACGGATTGGGAGACGTTTTGGACCCGGCTCGCCGCCGCCGACGGGGACGAGCGACATCGTTTGTTGGAAACTCATCGCCCTCTGCCCACTGCCTTTTTCCGGCAACTCAAGGGAATGGTGCGGCAGTGGGTGGAGCAGGATAGCCAGACGGCGTTGCGCTTGACGGGGGTGGGCTTGGAAGCCGGGGCGTATGCAGAAGCGCAGGAGGGCGTTGCCTTAGCCTGGTGGGCACGGGGCAACGCTTTCTTGTTTTTGGGCCGCTATGATGACGCGCTGGCGGCTTACGCCACTGCCATCTCCCTTTTCGCCGCGCAGGGGCAAGAGGAAGAGGTGGCGCAACTTCAGAGCAACTGCATGCTGCCGTTGATCTGGACCGGTCGCTACGCGGAGGCGATGACGATGGGGCGGAAGGCGTTGGAGGTCATTTCCCCGCAGGGCACGACGCCCCAGAAGGCCAATTTGTTGCTCAATCTGGGCATCTGCGCCGGGCATCAAGGGGATTACCGGGGATCGCTTTCCCAAGTTACCCAGGCGGCGGAGATTTTCGCGCATTTGGAGAATCAAGTGCAG
>WFQZ01000264.1 GCA_015486785.1 Thermoflexales bacterium | reverse complement strand
TAACGATAGTTATCCGGTGAATTTAGGCAGTGGAATGGAGATAAGTATCAAAAACTTACTTGAACTAATAGCCAAATTAACCGGTTTTGAGGGTGAAATTGTTTGGGATACCAGTAAGCCGGATGGACAACCTCGCCGTTGTTTGGATACCAGTAAAGCGGAGCAATTATTTGGGTTTAAGGCTAAAATTAATTTTGAGGAAGGTCTGCGCCGCACGGTTGAATGGTATCAACAACGATTAGGACAAATATAGAAAATGATTGCCAAAGTCAGGGTTTTTTGATGAATTTGCCTAAAGTTAATATCTTGGGAGTTGGGATTAGCGCCATCACGATGAATGATGCATTATCTCAAATCTCATCGTGGATAAGAAAAGGCGAAAAGCAATATGTATCTGTTTGTACAGTCCATACTATTATGGAATGTCAAAAAAATGACATTATGAGGCAGGCAGTCAATGGAGCAAGCCTTGCCACTCCTGATGGTATGCCTCTTGTTTGGTTGGGAAAAATAAAGAACAACCGACAAGTGGGCAGGGTGTATGGACCCGATTTAATGTTAGCATTGTGTGAACTTTCAGCGCAGAAGGGGTACACGCAATACTTTTATGGGGGGGCGGAGGGTGTCCCGAAAGAATTGAGCCAGACGCTTCAAAGAAGATACTCAGGCTTAAAAGTGGTTGGCGCTTATTCTCCTCCGTTTCGACCCTTGACAGAAACAGAAGACAGGCAAATTGTTGAGCAAATTAACCAAGCCAACCCTGACATAATTTGGGTAGGGTTAGGAACTCCAAAACAGGATTTATGGATGGCGTCACACCGAAATTTATTAAACGCGCCTGTAATAATCGCTGTGGGCGCTGCGTTCGATTTTCACACAGGGCGAATACCTCAAGCACCGTCTTGGATGCAACGAGTGGGTTTAGAGTGGTTATACCGTCTTGTACAGGAACCTAAACGCCTGTGGTATCGGTATTTAGTTTATAACCCTCTTTTTATATTAAAAATACTTGCTCAATCGTTAGGGATAAAACGATATACACTTGAATAACCCGTCTCATCATTGCCCCCGAACACCTTTGGCAGCGACACCTCATCACTCCCCCACTCACCACTCACTTCTTCCCCTTAAGCAAATACGCAGCAGTAAAGATGCCCACAACAAGCCACAGCAAGGACAAAGCGCGCGTGTTCCACGCGGTGTTATCAAAGAGTCCGTGAGCGAAAATCCCCGCCAGGCCAGAAAACGCACCGACGGCAATGGCATATCGCTCTGAGACCACGCGGGTATCGCCGCGAGGCAGATCGCTCATCATGCGGAACAGAACGAGCAGCAAGGCCAAGAATGCAATCAGCCCCGGTATCCCCAAGTCGACAGCTACGCCGAGATACAAGTTATGCGTACCGGGATTCTGAGTCTCGTTGAACGGATAGAGGAGGTTCCCCACCGTGTTGAACAATCCCATCCCCACGCCGGTGAACGGGAAATCAGAGATCATCCATAAAGCCACCCGCCACACGTGCAAACGGAAGGCCATCGTGGAAGGATTTAAGCCGCGTTCAGCGAACTGAGGCACCTCAATTGGGTGACGGGTGAGGTACAGGCCGGCGACTCCCCCCAGGATCAAGAGCAGCATAGCCAGTCCTAGAGCGGTCTTGCGTTTACCCATTAGCCATACAGCCGTCAATACCCCCACAGCCCCGGCGATGATCCCGCCCCGTGATTGAGTGAGCAGGAGGATCAACATCATCAGGCACCAACTTCCCACCAGCAACCCTATCGCACCCCATCTACGGCGCGAACTCTGGAACTGTTGCCAGCCCCAGGCCAATGGCAGCGGAGCGAGCAAAACCATCAACGAGGCCATCGTGTTAGGATGAATCGAGTTGGAAATCAAAAGATGAAAGTGGCTGTAGACGGTCGGAGGCAGCAGCGCAAATTTGTTCCGACTCCATTGCACCACAAACGGCGCAGCCACGGCCACGATAACGCTGACGGAAATCTGCCCCCAGGCCAGAGTGACGATCCGAGCAGAGGTGTAAGCCCAGCATGCGAGGAAATACGCTAAAGCCAGTCCGGCCCATAGGCCGACTACCTTGGGCAAAGTAACATCATGTTGTGCAGTCACGAGCAAAGACAGACCACCCAGAACCGCCAAAATCCCAATCGGCCAATCCCACGGGAGGCGACGAGGCCGCCAATTGTGACTCCAGACGCCCAGGGCGAGACCAACAGCGATCAACACGCCTCCCCATACACTGGGCGCGAGCGATCCTAACCAAAATATGCCCCCACTCACCAGCAGCAACGAGCCTAACGCTCCGGTGCTTATTGGCACTTAGAACGCCCCTTTGCCCTTTAACACTACCCACGGCGTCTTGAGAATGATGTAAATATCCAACCACAGGGAGTAATTTTGAATGTAGTACAAGTCTTCGTCTGTATGCAAGTGCATCATCTTATCTGAGCGGCCATTCACCTGCCACCACCCGGTGATTCCCTGGGGCACAGCGAACCGTTTGCGTTGCCACAACTCGTATTCCTCAACCAGCCAGGGCAACTCCGGGCGCGGCCCGACCAGGCTGATGTCGCCCCGCAGCACGTTGAAGAATTGCGGCAGCTCATCCAAGCTCCAACGGCGGATAAACTTCCCCACGCGCGTAACGCGCGGATCGTCCTTCACCTTGTGGATCACGTGCCCTTCTTCATCCACCTGCACCACCTGATCTCGCAATGCCTCGGCATTCTCCACCATAGAGCGGAACTTGAGCATATTGAAGAGCCGCCCATTCTCTCCCACACGCTTTTGGCGAAAGAAGATCGGACCGGGAGAATCCAACTTGATGGCCACAGCAATCACCACCATCAACGGCAGCGTGAGGAGCGTGAGCATGCTGCCGAACACCAGATCAAAGATACGCTTGAGCATCCGTTGATAATCGTTGAGTGCCGGATCGCGCAGGCTGATCATCGGGATACCGCCGAAATCACTGATCTTTGCCTGGTACAATGCCAGACTGAAATAGTCCGGAATAATGCGCACATTAACCGGCAACTCGTGCAATCGCGCCACCACCATGTTGATGCGTTCGTGCGCTCGCTGAGGCAATGCCAAGACCACGTCTCGTACTTGGTACTCAGTGACCACCTGCTCCACATCATCCAGCGTACCTAAAATCGGCACATCGGTGGTTTTCTTCGTGAGGTCATCATCCAGATAGCCCACCAACTCCAGCCCCATCCACTGATACTCACGGATCATTGCCGCCACGCGATGCCCCACCACGCCGGCCCCGGCAATGACCACACGATTGATCCCCGCGTGATGCCGAGACCACAACCGAAACACCGCTCGGGCCATAACTCGCCAGCCGATCAGTGATATAAAGACCAGGGCAAAAGCATACAGAATCAGGACCCGCGAGACCTGCCGAAAGGAAAAGTACAAAGTTCCGGCCACGATCAAGCTGAAGAAGAACCCGGCCAAAGTTAAGGCCTGGAACTCATCAACCACCTTGTAACTCTTGCGGGGATCGTACAGCGATACGGCAAAAGCCGTGATGAGCCACAGAAATGGGATCAAGACGTAGAACGTCAGAGGCGGTAGCCCTTCTGGGTACTCAGGATTGAATGGCACCAGACCATACGGCAGCGTGATTCGCAGCAACGTAGCAAGCAGGAACGAACCGACAACCAAAAAAGTATCCAAAAACATCGAGAACAAAATGTAGTTTAGGCTGAATCGTTTAAGCATGCTTCCTCCTCCTGGCTAGAGAGATTCACTTCCTCAAATTATCCCTTCAACTGCACAAGGATCACGCTGATGTTGTCCTCGCCCCCGGCTTGATTGGCCTCGGCGACCAGGCGTTCGCAAGCATCTTGAGCTGAGCCGGCACGTTTCCAGAGGTCCCAGATCCGTCGGTCTTCCACCATGCCGCTCAATCCGTCGGAGCAGAGCAGCACGGCTTCGCCCGTGGAGAGCGACTCCTCAAACACATCCACGCTCAAGGGTTGATGATCGCCGATCACACGGTAGATGATATTTTTCTGTGGGTGGTGGCGTGATTCTTCGCGCGTGATCTGCCCGGTGGCAATGAGCCGCTCTACCCAGGAATGATCCGTAGTCACCTGGCGGATTCCGGCGGCGGAAAGGTGATACGCGCGGCTGTCCCCCACGTTGGCGATCACCACCCGGCGACCGGAGATGGCAGCCAGCACCAACGTACAGCCCATATCATTGCCCACCGTCTGCCGTTGAGCCAACACCGCTTCGTTTGCCTTGAGCGCGGCCTGAACAATCCACTGTCGGAAATCCGGCGATTCCCCCGCCCATAACGGGGCGAAGACGCCGCGCAAAGCGGATTGTCCGATCACCTGCACGGTTAGCTCGCTGGCGACTTCCCCCGCTTCATGCCCTCCCATCCCATCGGCGACGGCGAAAATTCCCACCGGATTGCTCCGAGAGCGCACAATCGCCGTTTGAGAAAGAACGAGCACACTATCCTCGTTGAGCGTGCGCTTCATCCCCACATCACTGCGCAGCCCAATATCAAAGATCAGGCTATCGCGCGAAGCTCCCAACTGCGCCAATGTGTTCTGCAAGACCTCGGCCAGTGACTCGGCGGTCACATCAGAGGCCGCGAGCACCTGGGAACAGCAAGAGGCCAAAGTCGGGGGCAACGTCACAGCGGAGCTGTCGTCGGCACCGGTGAGCAGGTACAGCAAAATCTTGATGAGCGACGCCACCTCCTGAGCAAACACCTCACCTTCCTGCGCCTCAGGAGAGAGAATCTGGGCCTCCCGCAATTGTATCCAACGAGCACATTCCCCCGCGATGGTAACGTTATCAAGCCGCACTCCATTCAAAGCCACGTGATGCCGGTGCAGATACGCCAATCCCTTGGCTAAAGAGATCGTCCAGGCCAGGACTTTCTGAGGGGGCTGCGGCATAGGACGCAATGAAAGAGGCGTCGGATAGTTGCCGGTGTAAACCTCATAGTAACGATCCTCACCATGGACTTGCGCACTGAACACATCGACCGGTAGCAACAAGGCCGGGTGATTTAAGCGCATTTCCAACAGCGGCGTCAAGGCGGCGTAAACAGCCGCATCTTTGGTCTCGCGGATCCAAACCACCAGATGAATCGCCGTGACATTGGAAAGGTCTGTGCCGCAATTGGGGCAAAATCGGTCATGCTGATCGGGCAACCGCGCCCCACAAGTGGGGCACACGCGCACCGCTATCGTGTCCTGAGCTTCATAGATATTGACCTCAGCCTCAGAGGAAACGACCTCGGTCAGGATGTAACGACCGTTATAAATCCGCTCGCCCGAAACACGGGGTAACATCGTATCGGCGGACGGCTCAGGCATTGGGGCACGCGCTACACCCCGATGGTGTCTTCGCCACAAGTAAAATGCAACCAGGAGCAGGAACGCTCCGCTCCACAGGGCTATAACAGCCAGATGGTTCATAGTTCAGCTTCCACAGATAAAAATTTCACCGCCGGACACGCGCCATTTCTCCGCACTCGGTGACGCTCACGGTGAGCAGTGTTCTCAATTGTAGGTGCTTCTCCGGCCTCGTCAAACAAACAACCGGCCACGGAGTTCGTAGCCGGTTGTTCTGCAAGCCCTCCCTAAAACTAGCGGATAGCTTTCTCGGTCTTCTTATCAAAGATGTGCATCCGCCCCATATTGAAGGCCGCGGCCTTGATCATCCCGATAGTGACCTTGGTACGTGGGTCGAAGCGTCCCAGGAAAGAAGTATGCGGCGTGCTGAAGTAAACGATCACTTCGTTCCCCATCAACTCCGTAACCTCAACTTTGGCCTCCACCAGCGCGGGGATGATGTCGGGAGGCTGATAATCTGGGTCGTGGACGTGCTCAGGCCGCACGCCCATGATGATCTCCTTGCCCAGGTAGGCCTTGTAAACACTGCGGCGATCCTCCGGCACTTTCACGCGGAAGTCCTTGCAGTCCACGTACACTGTGCCGTTCTCTTCAATGAGCGTCCCCTCAAAGAAGTTCATCGCCGGGCTGCCGATGAAACCGGCAACGAAGATATTGTCCGGAGTATCGTACAGCTTCTGCGGCGTATCCACCTGTTGCAGAATCCCGTCCTTGAGCACCGCGATGCGCGACCCCATCGTCATAGCCTCAACCTGGTCGTGGGTCACGTAGATGAAGGTGGTGCCGAGTTTCTGATGCAGCTTGGAAATCTCGGTGCGGGCTTGCACGCGCAACTTCGCATCCAGGTTAGAAAGCGGCTCATCCATCAGGAAGACATTCGGTTCGCGCACAATGGCCCGCCCCACGGCTACCCGCTGCCGCTGTCCACCGGAAAGTTGCTTCGGCTTGCGATCCAACAGATGCTCAATGCCCAGCGTCTGCGCGGCCTCATGCACCCGGCGATCAATCTCCTGCTTGGGCGTCTTGCGCAGCTTCAACCCGAAGGCCATATTGTCATAAACGGTCATGTGAGGATAGAGCGCGTAAGACTGGAACACCATTGCGATATCCCGATCTTTGGGGGGAATGTCATTGACCACCCGGTCACCAATGCTGATCGTGCCCTCGGTGATCTCCTCCAAACCGGCCAACATCCGCAAACTGGTACTTTTACCGCAGCCGGACGGGCCAACGAAGACCAGGAATTCTTTATCCCGAATCTCCAAAGTCAAGTCCGAAACCGCAGTAACGCCACCGAAACGCTTCGTTACGTGATTGTAGGTAACACTTGCCATTGAGACACTCCTTTACGATTTAGTGAAAACAGTTACACAGTTGCGATCATAGCACGGGCGATCTCCCTTGTCAATGGAACATAGCGATTTCGTGCTCAATCGTGCACACTCGCGTATGATCGTGCGATTTACCCCAGCAGCCCCGCGCCCGCAGCCAACTCCTGCATCTCCTGCGTGATCGCCTGCCGCCGGGCCGACTGCAATTCCTGCAAAAGCTCCTCCGTCAAACGGTCGGCATTTTGCGACGCCGACTCCATCAGTCGGAAGCGGGCCGCATGCTCTGACGCCGCCGCCTCCAGCAGCAATCCATAGAGCGACACCGCCGCCCATTGACCGAGGATACGTTCATAGAGCGAGCGGGGATCGGCAGTCTCCACGATCACCTCGGCGGATTGCGCCACCTGAAGCGGGGGCAACTGAGGCGGCAACCAACGCCGCACCCGGGGTTGAGAATGCACTGCATTGTGATATTCGCTGTACGCCACATCCACCACCCGCTCACGATGCGCCAGATGTTCACGGGTCAGCGACTCGGCCAGCGAAAATGGCGGTAACGCGGTCGCCGAAAGCTCATAGCCGCGCTCCACAGCGATCCCTTGCTGCGTCAGCGCACGGCGAGCGCGACTTCCCAAGACATGCACCTCCACCGCCGCCCCTTGAGCCTGCAACTGCGCCACGTGCCGCGCGACAAACGAAGCAATCACCGTATTGTATCGCCCGCACAACCCGCGCTCACTGCCGATGACCAGCACCACGCGGGATGCCGCCTCCGGGGACGGCGGAGCTTTCTTCCTGTAGCCGCGCCGTTTTTGGGATCGCATCTGTGCCAACACCGGCGGGAGCAAGGCCAACAGCCGCTCCCCGTAATGCTGCACCTCGCCGCGCCGCCGGAGCGCAATTTGCCAGCTTCCCAGGGAGATAGTCCTCAATGCCCCCAAAATCGGGGCCACCGATTCAATGTTGGACAGCCGCGCTTGGACTCTTTCAATGTCGGGCATATCAATGAACGATGAATCGCTCCAAATCCCACACGAAGATCACCGCACTGCCCACGTCGGTCGTGCTGGCGGCATCTTCCGCATCGGCCAAGCGCACCTGCGAGCGGCAGTGATCGCGGATAATGCTCAACACGTCCTCCAGCTTGGTATGATCCACCGCCGTGAAGATCGTCTTCTGCGATTGCCGCAGCACGCCTCCCCGACTCTCGGTAAAAGTCGCGCCATACCCCGCCGAGATCAATGCCTCCAGCACCAAATCGGCCTGGTCGCGTGATACAACCGCCATCACCATCTTCATGCTTGCTTCCTCCCCTCGCGGAAACGAGTTGCCGCTTCCGCCAGCATTTCCTGCATTTCCTCGGTCCATTGACCTTGCCGATTAAGCTGCTCCGCCAGGGACGGCGATTCCTTCATCACGTGCGCCAGGAACGCCTGCTCGAAGGCCGGACTCTCCTCCAAAGGAATGTCATCCAGAAAACCCGCCGCCACCGCATTGAGCATGATCACCTGCGCCGCCACGGGCATCGGCTGATGGGCCGGCTGCGTGAGCAGCTTCTGCAATCGCTCCCCACGGCGGATTTGTTGCTGCGTAGTGGCATCCGTCTCCGTGCCGAAGCGGGCGAAGCGGGCCACCTCCTCGTATTGCGCCAACTCCAACCGCAGCGTGGCCGAAACTCGGTGCATCGCCTCTATCTGCGCTGCGCCCCCCACCCGCGAAACAGACCGCCCGGCATCAATCGCCGGTTTGATTCCCCGGTTGAAGAGCGATTCATCCAGCACAATTTGCCCGTCGGTGATGGAGATCAAATTGGTGGGGATGTACGCCGAGATGTTGCCCCGCTGCGTCTCCACAATCGGCAGCGCGGTAATCGAGCCGCCTCCGGCCTGCGGGCTGAGCTTGCACGCCCGCTCCAGCAACCGCGAGTGCAGATAGAACACATCCCCCGGATACGCCTCTCGGCCCGGCGGACGCCGCAGCAACAAGCTCAACTCGCGGTAAGCATCGGCGTGTTTGCTCAAGTCGTCGTAGACGATCAACACATCCCGCCCTTCCTTCATAATCCCTTCGGCCATCGTGCATCCGGCGTAAGGCGCAAGGTAACGCAGCGCGGGCGGATCGTCAGGCCCGGAGACAACCACCACCGTGTATTCCAACGCCTGATACTGCCGCAGCGTCTCAATCACCGCCAGCGTGGACGATTTCTTCTGTCCGATGGCGACGTAAACGCACGCCACCCCGCTTTCCCGCTGATTGAGGATCGCATCCACGGCCAACGTAGTCTTCCCCGTCTGCCGGTCGCCGATGATCAATTCCCGCTGCCCGCGCCCGATGGGAATGAGCGCGTCGATCATCTTCCAGCCGGTTTGCAGCGGCTGATCCACCGGCGCACGCGCGATGATCCCCGGCGCGTCATGCTCCAGATACCAATGGATGGTGGAATCAATCGCCCCGCGTCCATCCAACGGCAGCCCCAGCGGGTTGACCACCCGCCCCAGCAAGTGATGGCTCGCCGGTACGCGCAGCCGCTCCCCGGTCGCCGTCACCAGATCGCCACCCTGAATCCCCTCCGCCGGGCCTAGCAAGATCACATCCACCCGATCATGCTCCAGATTGAGCACCAGCCCTTGGACGCCGGTGGGAAACGTGACCAACTCATCCGTGCGCACGTCCGGCAAGCCGGAAAGCGAGGCCACGCCATGCCCAATGTGCTGCACCGTGCCCACATCGTGGAAGCGCACCCCCGGCTCCACGTGCGCGATCCGCTCGCGCAGCACCTCCAGCAACAGGGAAACGCGCGGCTTGACCTGGGCCGTTTCGGCCAGCGCGGCGATAGCCTCACTGACGCGGCGCATCTTCCACGGGCGGCCATCCGCCGGCGCGGCATGCAGCGCGTCGAGCAGAGCCACCGCATTCGGGCCGGCCGGTCTCGGAAGCTGCTCACTCATGGTGCAACTTCTCCTTCAGCTCCTTGACCGCGTCGTCGCGCAGTTGCGCCAGCTTCCCGGCAATGGAGTTATCCACCACCAGATCGCCGATCCGCACGTTCAAACCGATACCCAACGCCGCCACCACCCGCACCTCCAAATTGACGTTGCGGTCGGCCAGCGCGGTGAAAGTGCGCACCAACGCCCCTTGCTGCGCGGTCGTGAGGGGTCGGGCCGTTTGCACCGCCACGGTTGGCGTGCGGTCGCCCAGAGAGCGGCGCAACATCTCCACCCGCTGCATCTCGCTGCGCCCTAACTCCCAAATCCGGTCATTGAGCTGCTGCACCAACGCATCGTGCAAATCCGCCGGCGCAACCCGCTCAATCAGCGAACCGCTGACCTCCAAGATAACATCCAACAACTCCGCGCTAAACTCCTCCATCGCCCGCACGCGCAGCCGGTGAATATCAACCTGCGCCTCGGCCAAGATGCGCTCCACCTCCGCCTGAGTCTCGTTGAGCAAATCCGCCCGCTCCGCTTCGGCCTGCGCCTTCGCCTGCGCGAGAATCTCCGCCGCTTCCTGATCGGCGTGCGCCAAACGGGCTTCCCACTCCGCACGAGCCTGCGCCGCCGCCTGACGGTTCGCCTCCAACTCCTGCGCCAGCCGTTCCTTCTCGGCGGCATGCTCCTCCACGCGCCGCATCGCCGGGCGGAAGAGCAAATAGTAAAGCAGCGCGGTCAGCGCCAGAAAATTGATGATCTCAAAGACCACCGTCGGAATGTGAGGTACAATCGCCATCGCCGTGTCTTACGAGAAAAACCGGTCAAGCAGCGGATTCGCAAAGAGCAAAATCAGCATGATCAACAGCGTGTAGATAGCAGTAGATTCCAGCAGTGCCATTGCGATGATCATCGTCGTGCGCAGATCGCCCGCCGCCTCCGGCTGACGGGTCATCCCCTCAATAGCCCGCAAGGCCGCCCGCCCCTCCACCACCGCCGGCGTGATCGTCCCCAACACAATCCCCAGCCCGGCCACAATGATAGTGACCACAGTAACCAACGTTCCAGAATCTAAATTGCTCATACCAACCTCCTTGTGTAAATTATCGGTTCTAATCACTTGACTCCACGCCGGTACTGATGTACACAGTCGCCAGCGAGGTAAAAATGTACGCTTGCAACACCCCGGTGAACATGCTCAACCCTTCCAACGGCAACTGCACAAACAACGGCACCAGCGAGAAGATCACCGCCACGATCATCTCGCCGCTGAGGATGTTGCCGAACAACCGCAAAGTGAGCGACAACGTGCGGCTCAACTGCCCGATGATCTCCAGCGGCAGCGTGAGCACGATCAGATAGAGCGGCGAGGCCAGGTCAATCAAATAACGGATCAGCCCCTTGGCACGGATACCGTAGTAATGCACCGCGAAAAACACCACAATCGCCAACGCCAGCGGCGTGCTGATGTCACGAGTCGGCGCGACCAGCCCCGGAATGATGCTCAAATTATCCGCCACCGCGATGAAAATCGCCAGCGTCCCCAAAAACGGCAAATACATCGGCGCGACCTCCGGCCCCAGCACATCGGCCACCATATCGTGGAGAAAATCCACCAGCATCTCCAGAGCCACCGGCTGCTTCTTCCTCAGCACATACGCCACCGCCCCGATGAGCACCATCATCGCCCAAGTTGAAGTCACCGTGTTGGTGATCCACACATCACCAAACAAATGAATCATATTACGTGGTTCTAGCCCCATAATCCTCCCCTCAAATGCAATGGCCGAATTTTATCACAGATTCCCCCTAACTACTCACCAAGGCCGGCCCTCCGGTGGTCATATCGTGTCAATAGATGATAATATGGAAAACGATCACGCCATTAGGAGGACAACAAAATGCCGACGCCATTTCAACATCTAGCCTACGCCAAACGAGTTTTAGAGAACCCCACTCTGCCGGAGGAACTGCGGGGAACTCTGCTGGCGCATCGCAGCGAGTTCCTGTTCGGCAGCACCGCCGTGGACGTGCAAGCAGTTACCGGTCAACGACGCTACGAAACGCACTTCTACCACTTCCCGCCGGAACTCTCCTCCCCCCGCGCCG
>WFQZ01000263.1 GCA_015486785.1 Thermoflexales bacterium | reverse complement strand
GGGCTAAAGGCACGGCCAGGACAGAGCGGGTTGCCGGCAGTTCCTCCAATGCCAAGTAATCGGTAACGGCCAAAACGTCTTCCACGATGCGCTCTTTGCCGCTGCGAAAGACGTGAGCAATGATGCTGGCCTTAGCAGTTGAGATGGTGAGGCCGTGTAGCGTGTTGCCGGGGACGCGCTCCGTCGGCAAGCGCACACCGGCCCGCAGGCTCAAAATATCGCCCGTCTTGTTGGGCAACCAGATGCCGACGAAGTAGTAACCGAAGTTCTCTTGGATCAGGGCGACGATCTTCGGGAGCAATTCATCCAGATTCAGGATAGAAGTCGCCTGACGGCCCACCTCACTGCTGGTTTCCAAAGCGCGGTTAGTGGTTTGCAGCTCCTGATTGAGCCAATTGCGCTCTTCGAGGGCTTGCCGCAATTCCTCCTTGTTGCGCCAGAACTCCTCGGCCCGCTTGCGGGTGCGATAATAGTTCTGCAAAGAGTAGTCCATCGCCTCGTAGAGGCTGCCGGCAGTAAAGTGCGCGATGCTGGCGACCCCTACGGCCAACAGGATCGCCATCACCAGGCTGTAGGGGTGAACATCCGTGGCGATAGCCCACCAGATCGTCCAAATGAGGGTGCCCCCATTGAAGAACAAGGCAGCCTGTGGCGAAAGAAACGCTCCACCCACAGCGGCGACGATCAGCAGCAGGTAAGGCGCACCATCGCGGAAGATGGTGGTGAGTTCGTGCTGGCCGTAGAACATGAACAGGGCTTCGCCCACCAGGAAGCTGCTCAAGTAGCTGTAGATGGCGTACTTCTGGGTACGCGGCTGTTCGAGCAGAAAGAGACTCAGCCAACTGAGCAGAAAGATGCCCAAGAAGGGCAAGGCGGCGTAGGTATCAATGGTGCTGAAGTCGCCTTTGGTGGAAAGCGTTAGGGAGAAGATGGCCATAACCGGCACCGACCACAGGGTCCCCAGCAGCAGAGTGCGCAAGTGATCGTGGCGCAAGCGGCGCAGCGTGCTTTCGCTGGGGTTCTGTAAGGGCAATGATTCCGGTGTCAGGTCTGACATAAGGCTCCCTTGATTTTACGGCGCGATGGCTTTCTCGGCGTCTTGTGCTAACTCCGCGTAAGCGATCTTCCCATCGGATGTGACCAGGTTGGAGGCTTCGGAGAACACTTGTTGCGCGGCATCTTTGCGCCCCTCGGCCAGGTAAACCAGCCCCATCGTGTGCAGAGCGCGTGCCCGTTGCAAGTCATCCCGCGCCCAGTCCAAAGCGTATTGCGCCAGTTGCTCGGCCTCGGTCAAACGTTCGTGGCGATACGTGGCGTAGAAGCGTGCCAGGGCATTGAGAACTTCGAAATTGTAAGGGTCGATCCCCTTGGCGTAGAGCAGATCCCCTTGGGCTTGATCCAAGGCCGGCGGGTCTTGCGCTTGGAAGGCCCAAGCCCGTCCCACGTAGGCGAGAGGCACTTTCGGCAATCCCCCCGTGGCCTGGGTCGCACTGAGAGCCACGGTGCGCGAGATAGCCTCCATCGCGGCCTCGGCCTGTCCTTGCCGGGCCGAGGAGATCGCCAACCACGATTCCGCCGTCACGTAAGCCACATAGGCGGGGTCTTTTTCGGGTCTGGCAGCGGTCACCTGAGAGGCTGCCGGATAGCGCAGCTCGGCGGTCCAGTCAAATTCTTTGGCGGCCTCCTCGTAACGTCCCTCCAAGTAATACTCGTAGCCCAGATTAAAATGCGCTGCGTCGAGATTCTCTTGAAAGGCAATCGCCGTTCCAAAAGCCGATTCGGCTTCCTGCCAACGGTGCGTGTGGAGGTACACTTGCCCCAAGCCCACGTACGCTTCCGCGTTCTGTTTATCCAGGCTCAAGACATGCTCAAAATCGCCCTCGGCGGCTTTGTAGGCTTGCAGCCGCAGATACTCATTGCCGCGCTTGAGCCGCAATGAGATGTCGTTGGGAGCTTCCAGGACTTGAGCGTCGTACTGCGTAGCCACAGCCAACTCCGGCAGCGGCGTGGGTGTCTGGGTGGGCGTCGGCGTGACGGCGGCACTGCCTTCATCGTCCGGAGGCGGGGTGAGGGTAACTGAGACGCTCTCGGTGGCCGATGCGGTGGTCGTGGCCGTGGGATGCCCGGTCCAGTTGATCGGCGTGCTGACCGGCGAGACGACAGTGAGAGTTTGCCCACCCGGCGCAGGCTTGGCCCGCATCGACTTGAGCATAGTGGTCAAGATCACGGCGTAAACCAGCAGCACCAGCATCCCCAAGACGCCCAGAATGATCTTCTGTTGGCGGGTGAATCCCCCCGCGCGGCGTCGCTTAGTCGGCTTCGCCGGAGCGGACGGCTGCTCCGTTGGCTCAGAGGCAGTAACCGGTTGTGCTTCTTTGGGCTTACGCTTGCGGAAGCAGGCCACTTTTTCCATAAAACCGCCGAAGGCCCCGCTATGTTGCGGGGCGACTTCCTCCGGCGGCTCTTCGTATTCCAGTGCCCCCAGGAGATCGTCCCATGGCTCGTCGGTTGACGGGGCAGACTGTGATTGTGGTGTTTTGGCGTCCATGGTTTCCCTCCAGTTTAAGCTGCGGGCAGTGTCAGCCCTTCAAGCTGATAGACTTCGGCGTATTTTTGATAGAAGTATTCCAGCAGCGGGCGGGCGTCCAGCTCCTGGCCGATGGCGCGTTGGAGCAGCTCCGCAGCGGTGAACTTCCGCGCGTGGCGATGGATTTTCTCCCGCAGCCAGGTAAGCAGTGGGGCAAACTCGCCGTTCCGGTAACCGTCCTCCAATCCGGGCACTTCCTGCTTGATCTGAGCGTACAACTGCGCCGAGATCAAGTTGCCCAATGTGTAGGTGGGGAAGTAGCCGATGTCGCCATGTGACCAATGCACATCTTGCAAGCAGCCCAGCGCGTCATTGGGCGGTGTGATGCCCAAATAGGCTTGATATTTAGCGTTCCAGGCGTCCGGCAAGTCGGCTACGGAAAGTTCGCCGGTGAGCAGCGACTTTTCCAGCTCAAAGCGGACGAAGATATGCAGGTTATAGGTCACTTCGTCGGCCTCCACGCGGATGAAGCTCGGCTCCACCTTATTGACCGCGCGGTAGAACTCCCAGAACGGGACGCCTTCCAGTTGTTCGGGGAAGAAGGCCTGCAGGATGGGGTAATAGTAGCTCCAGAAGGCTTTGCCACGGGACACCTGATTTTCCCAGAGGCGGGATTGGGACTCGTGGACGCCCATTGAGGCCCCACCGGCCAGCACCGACCGTTCAAACTTATCGGGGCTGCCCTGCTCATAGAGCGCGTGCCCGCCTTCGTGCGCACTGCCGAAGATCGCGGAGAGCGGGCGATGGGGATGCAAGCGCGTGGTCACCCGCACGTCACGGTTCGCAAAGTTGATCGTGAAAGGATGCGGGGCTTTGTCCTGCCGCCCGCGCCGGAAATCATAGCCCATCTTGCGGAGCAGGAGCATCGTGAATTCCCATTGCCGCTCCACATCGTATTCCGGCTCGGTGAGGAAGTGATCGTCAACTTGCGGCTGCGCGGTGATCGCCTGGATCAGCGGGATCAAGCCTTGCTTGAGCGGCTCAAAAAGAGCTTCAACCTGCGCCGTGGTCATCCCCGGCTCAAAGAGACCCAAGAGCGCATCGTAAGGATGCGCCTCGTAGCCCAAATAGTCGGCCTTGCGGCGGTTGAGATCAACGATCTTCTGCAAGTGCGGCTCAAAAAGAGCGTAGTCCTGTTTTTCGCGGGCCTGCCGCCACGCGGCAAAGGCTTGCGATGCAGTGAGCGACATCTCCGATACCAAGGATGTGGGCAACTTGGTGTGTTGATCATACTCCCGGCGGGTCACACGGACGTTGCTGGCTTCGTCACTGTCGTAGTCCATTCCGGCGACTTCCGCCTCGGCCTCGGCCAACAGTTCCCCCGTCTCGTCGGAGGTGAACATCTGGTGCGCCAGCGTGGACAAGGTCGCCAGTTGCTGGGAACGGGCCTCCACGCCTTGGGGCGGCATGTACACTTCTTGATCCCAACTGAGCAATGCAGCGGCATGCATCAGATCAATCGTGGTCGCCATGTGTGATTTCAGGTGCTCTAATTTCTCTCCCATTTGTGGTCTCCTTTATTTAGGGTTAGACATGCATTGAAAAGAGCTTGTTGGAGTCACAATCATTATATGCTGGAATAAGATTGCGGCAATGTGCGGGTATAATCGTCGTTGTTTATGGAGGGAGTATGAGCTTATTCACGTTGCAGACACAGTTTCAGCCGACCGGCGATCAGCCGGCAGCCATCGCGCGGTTGGTGGAGGGGATCAATCGCGGGTTGCGCCATCAGGTGCTCAAAGGAGCAACCGGCACGGGCAAAACTTTCGTGATGGCGCAAGTCATCGCGCGGACGGAGCGACCCACCCTGATTTTGGCGCACAACAAAACGTTGGCCGCGCAGCTTTACGCCGAGTTCCGGGAGCTGTTCCCGCAAAACGCGGTGGAGTATTTTGTCTCGTACTACGATTACTATCAACCGGAAGCCTACGTGGTGACGCAGGACCTGTACATTGAGAAGGACGCCGACATCAACGAGGATATTGATCGCCTGCGGCTGGCGGCCACGGCGGCAGTCCTTTCGCGCCGCGACGTGATCATCGTGGCCTCGGTCTCGTGCATCTACGCGCTGGGCAATCCGGCGGAATGGGGGCGCGTGACGTTGCCGCTGCGGGTGGGACAGACGATCCGCCGCCAAACAATGATGCGCCACCTGGTGGACATCTACTACGAGCGCAACGATCTGGATTTTAAGCGCGGCACGTTCCGCGTGCGCGGCGATACGCTGGACATCCGTCCGGCGTACAGCGAAACGGCGTACCGCATCTCCTTCTGGGGGGATGAGATTGAGCGCATCACCGAGATCGTCCCGCTGACGGGGGAAGTCTTGGCCGCGCCCTCGGAGATCAAAATCTTCCCGGCCAAGCACTATGTGACCTCGGAAGAGAAACGTGAGCAAGCGTTGGCCGACATCGAAGCGGAGTTAGCGGCACGGGTGGCGGAGTTGCAAGCGCAGGGCAAGCAACTGGAAGCGCAGCGGCTGGAGCAACGCACCCGCTACGATCTGGAGATGATCCGCGAAATGGGCTACTGTTCCGGCATCGAAAACTACTCGCGGCACATGGATCAGCGTGCGCCCGGCTCGCCGCCGTGGACGCTGCTGGATTATTTCCCCGACGATTTCTTGTTGATCGTGGACGAATCGCACATGAGCATTCCCCAGGTGCGGGGCATGTACAACGGCGACCGTGCCCGCAAGCAAACGCTGGTGGAATACGGCTTCCGCCTGCCTTCGGCACTGGATAACCGCCCGCTCACCTTCACCGAGTTTGAAGAGCGGATGAACCAGGTAATCTACACCAGCGCAACCCCCGGCCCCTACGAACTGACCCGCGCGGAGCAAGTGGTGGAGCAGATCATCCGCCCGACCGGCATCCTTGATCCCCAAATCACCGTCCTGCCCACCAAGGGACAGGTTGACGATCTGATCGGGCGGATTCAAGCGCGGGTGAGCAAGGGGCAGCGGGTTTTGGTGACCACGCTCACCAAGAAGATGGCCGAGGATTTAGCCGATTACCTGCGCGAGCTAGGGATCAAAGTGACCTATCTGCACAGCGAAATCCAGACGATTGAGCGGGTAGAAATCCTGCGCGACCTGCGCCTGGGTCAATACGATGTCGTGGTGGGCATCAACCTGCTGCGCGAGGGACTGGACCTGCCGGAAGTCAGCTTGGTGGCGATCCTGGATGCCGATAAACAAGGCTTCCTGCGCAGTGCCACCGCGCTCATCCAGACGATGGGGCGGGCCGCGCGGCACATTGAAGGCGCGGTCGTGATGTACGCCGATCAGATGACCGACGCGATGCGCGAGGCGATCCGCGAGACGGAGAACCGTCGCGCCCGGCAGATCGCCTACAACCGCGAGCATCACATAGAGCCGCAAGCGATAGTCAAGGCGATCCACGACATCACCGAGCGATTGCGCCGTGAAGAACCTGACGCCGCGCAGCCCGATCCGGCCTCCCTGCCGCCCGAATCGCTCCAAAAACTGATCCGTGCGCTGGAAAAAGAAATGCGCACCGCAGCCGCCAATTGGGAATTTGAAAAAGCGGCCTCGCTGCGCGACGAAATCTTCAAACTGCGCGGTATCCTCGAAGAAAAAGCCCCGCTTTGGCAGCGCGAGCGGCGTAAATGAAACTCCGGCCCCTCTGCGAGGAGGGGCCGGAGGAACAAACTCAACCGTCTTGCGCGTTGCGCGTGACCAGAGGCAAGTAGAGCTTCCGTGGCCCCTGCTCCGAGATAGTGACCGTCACCGAGTCGGTCACCGGCGCAGCGCAGTTCCAGACGGTGACGGTGACTGTGTATTGGCCGCTGGCCCCGAAGAGGTGGGTGAAGAGCAACGGATCGTCGCTGCTGCTGAGGGCGTTCCCCGCGCCGCTGCCGTAATCCACCGTGTACGTGTAAGGCTTCCGCGCCTCGTTGGGGATGATGTCCGCGCTGAACTGCACCGTGGTGGTGGGGGTGAGCTGGCCGATGGAGAGCACGGTCAGGTTCACGCCGCTCACGGCGGTACAAGGGACCTGGCTGAAGGTGGCGGTGACGACCTTGTCGCCGTCCATCGTCACCGTGAGCGGCGTCGTGCTGCCGCTGGCGTCCCCGCTCCACGCGACGAAGCTCCAGCCCGCATCCGGCACCGCCGTAAGCGTCACGACTTGCCCGTAGGTGTAGCTGGCCTGCTCCGGCTGCTTGCTCACTGCCCCGCTGCCCGTCACGCCGACGTTGAGCGTGTAGT
>WFQZ01000262.1 GCA_015486785.1 Thermoflexales bacterium | reverse complement strand
GGCAATACACCGGGGAAGTCCGCCTCGCAGTTGATCATCGCCGCCTCTCACCCACAACAAACCCGACGGGCGGAAGCCCGTCGGGTTCGGTGAAGTCAAACGGAAGTTACAACAATCCCCGCAGGGACGCAAGCAGCAGCATGCCCGAATAGTGATCCATTCCCCCGGAAACCAGCGTGATCAATGCGATCAGCGCGATGGCGAAACAGAATATCAAGGCCCCGATGATCAGCCCCGGCAGCAACACCGCCGCCACCGCCGTTCCGGTGGTCAGATGATGTATGGCACGGAACATGCGCACGTTCAAGATAAGCTCATAGATGGCAAGCCCTATCGCGCCCAGCCAGCCGATGCACGGAATCCAGCCCATCAAGGCCCCTAAAATCCCCAGCGGCACGGCAAAGAGCGACATCAAGTACACCTGCGCTCCAAAGCTGCCATCGCCACCCAAGAGCTTCGCCGCCAAGTAAGTCAGCCCATTGCCAACGTAAAATCCCAGGAACGTACCGAAGAAACCGCTGAAGAGGCTCGCCACGAGATCAAAAGCCCCGTTGCTGACCATCATCGCATGGTACTCTGGCGGCAGCCAGGACTCAATGCTGCTCCCCATCAACTGCATCAACACCGACGCAACCGCCGACACACTCGCAAAGATCAACACACTCACCAGCGTGTCCGTCGCATTGGCGAAGTGAGACTCTTGGGCGAAGAAGGCATCATCCATCTGAAAAACCTGCGTCCACAAATGCGTGATTTCCTCGAAAGTCCGTCGCTGCGGTGGGGTGGGAACTTCATATCCGGTAAACTGGGTCATAATCTAGCTCCTTTCTGATTGAACGATCCGGCTACATTATAGCCAGAAGTAGAGATTTGACGACTCACCCAATACGAGACCGCGTCATGAGCAGTTTCCCCTTGCCGTGAACGCAGCCCCTCTTACAATACCGCCCGCGAAGGAGGTCAGGATGAACGTGGGAACTATTGTCCAACGGGACATTAACGTAGAAGTGCAGCGGGCGTACTTGGATTACGCCATGAGCGTGATCGTGGCGCGAGCGTTACCCGATGTGCGCGATGGACTCAAACCGGTCCAGCGGCGCATCTTATTTGCCATGCACGACATGGGACTCCGCCCCGGCAGCCCCTACAAAAAATCGGCCCGCATCGTCGGCGAAGTGCTGGGGAAGTATCACCCGCACGGCGATAGCGCGGTCTACGAGGCCATGGCCCGTATGGCGCAGGATTTCTCAATGCGCTATCCGCTGGTGGATGGACAAGGCAACTTCGGCTCGGTGGACGGCGACGCCCCCGCCGCGATGCGCTACACCGAAGCCCGCATGGCCGCCATCGCCGCCGAGGCCCTGACCGACATTGACAAGCAAACGGTTGATTGGGCGGACAACTTCGATGGCTCGCTCCGTGAGCCGACCGTCCTGCCCTCCCGCCTGCCCAACCTGCTGCTCAACGGAGCCGCCGGCATCGCCGTGGGCATGTCCACGAACATCCCGCCGCACAACCTGGGCGAGATCGTGGACGCGCTCGTCTACTTGCTGGATCAATGGGCCAAGATAGACGATGTCACCGTGGCGGACTTAATGCGCTACGTCCAAGGGCCGGACTTCCCCACCGGCGGACTGGTCTATCGCCGCGAAAGCGAAGACGGCGAAGACGTGCTCCTCAAAGCCTACGCCACCGGACGGGGACGCATCACCATTCACGCCCGCGCCCACATTGAGCAAGCCGCGCGGGGACGGCAACGGATCATCATCACCGAACTGCCGTATCAAGTGAACAAAAGCACGCTCATCACCAACATCGCCAAACTGGTGCGCAGCGGCAAACTCGAAGGCATCGCCGATCTGCGGGACGAATCGGATCGCCAGGGCATGCGCGTGGTCATTGAACTACTGGCCAACGCCGACACAGACGAAGTCCTGCAATCGCTCTACCGCCGCACCGCCCTGGAGAGCCGCTACAGCATCATCATCCTGGCCCTGGTCAACGGCGAACCGCGCCGCCTCTCCCTCAAGCGGGCCTTGCTGCTCTTCCTGGAGCACCGTTTGGAGGTGCTGGTGCGCCGCGTGCGCTATGACCTCACGCACGCCCAACAACGGCTGCACATCGTTGAAGGGCTGTTGATCGCCCTGGAGCACCTGGACGAAGTGATCTCCACCATCCGCCGCTCCCGCACCGTGGATACCGCCCGCAAAAACCTGCGCCGCAAGTTCAAACTCAGCGAGGCGCAAGCCCAAGCGATCCTGGAAATGCCGCTCAAACGGCTGGCCGCCCTGGAACGCCGCAAGCTGCAAGACGAAGCGCGGGACTTGCGCAAGCAAATCGCCGCCTGGGAACAACTCCTCGCCTCCCCGAAGCAGCAACGGGCCACCATCCGCGCGGAACTGTTGAGCCTGCGGGAGCAGTACGCCGACGCCCGCCGCACGCACATCCAGGAAGTGAAAAGCTCCACCCTGGCCGCCGTCTCGCTGACCCCCGATCAGCCGGTTTGGGTGACCGTGGGACGCCACGGTCAAGTGGGCCGTCAGCCGCTCGGCGACAAACCCCGCGCCGTCTCGCGTCCCGCCGAGCCGCCCTTGGCCCTGCTGGCCGCCTCCACCCGCGATACGCTCTACCTGTTCACCGCCGACGGTCAAGCCGCCGCGCTGCCCGTCCACCAAGTGCCGGAAGGCACGGCCTGGAACGGAGAAGGCACTCATTGGAGCACGCTGGCCCACGCGGGCGGCGCGGACATCGTGGACGCGCTGACCCTGCCCGCGCTCCCGCCGGACGGCACCTTGTTCATCGCCACCGCCCACGGGCAAGTCAAGCGGCTCAACGCCGATCAACTCCCGCCGGTGGGACGTGCGCCGCAGCCGCTGATCCGGCTGGCGGAAAAAGACCGCGTCATCGGCGCGGTCTGGGTCACAGCAAAAGACGAGGTGATCTTGGGCACGGCAGCGGGACAGGGCATCCGCTTCTCCGCCGCCGACGTGCGCCCGTCGGGGAGCAAAGCGGGCGGCGTGAACGGCATCCGGCTGAGCGATGGCGATCACGTCGTCGGGCTGAGCGTGATCACGCCGCGCGGCTACCTCATCACCGTGAGCGATCTGGGGATGGCTAAGCGCACCCCGCTCACCGAGTTCCCTTCCCAGAGACGCGGCGGCAAAGGCGTGCAGATCGCCAAACTAGACCCGCAGGAACACTTGGCCGGAATCGGCATCCAAAACGTGAGCGGGCGGTGCTTCCTGGCAACGGAGCGCGGCGCGGCCAAAACGCTCACCGTGCGGGCGATCAAAGAGCGGAAACGAGCCGCGCACGGCGTCTCCGTCATCGCGCTCCGCGCCAAAGACCGCGTCACCCGCCTAATCGCCCCCCGCGTCGGCGAGCGCGGGAAACCGTAACTACTGCCGCGCTTGCGCCGTCAGCGAGACCTCCTCACCGCCTAGCACGGTGAACGTGCGGGCCGCGTGCTCCGGCTGCCACGAGGGCGGCGGTGCCAGCCGCGCAACGTTGGATTCATAGCGCGGCGGCAAGGAAGAAGGCGTCACCACAATGACCGGCGGCGCACCGGACTGAGGCGCGGTCGCCGGGCGCGACTGCGCCTCGCGCCGCCACAGCAGTAGCCCCACACCGGCCAGCGGCAGCATCAACGCCACGCCAAACACCAGCCCGATGAGCATCGCCAAAGCATCATCGCTCAACCGCTGCGAGATCACCACGCCCATAGTGATCGCCGTCAGCACCCCCACCAAGGTAAAAAATCGCCGCATTCGGCTGCCCAAACTCTCGTTCATCGTCTCTCCCTCCATCGTCTTCCTCACTTCCGGGATTGCACCAACTCCCGAATCTCATCCTCATCGCTGTAAGCGGCCTGAAAGCGCGTCGGCACATCGCCGCCGCTGACCGCCAGAAAATCCCCGCGCCCGTTGAGCAAATGCGCCTCCGTGCCGCCTCGCCCGGCGGCCACCCGCGCATCGTCCGCCGAAACGACCTTTCCCACCAGCCGCAGCGGGAAATTCGCCCGCATCAGCCCGCCCAACAGGTCGGACGAAGGCCGTTGCGTGGCCGCGACCAGGTGAATCCCGGCCTCCCGCCCGCGCTGCGCCAGCCGCGTCACCGCCTCGGTGATCTCCTTGCCGCCCTGCAAGATCAAATCCGCCAGCTCGTCAATCCCCACCACGACCAGGGGATGGCTCTCCCGCCGCTTGTCCCGCGCCTCCATCAGCCGCAGCAGAGAGCGGAAAGCCTCCGCCGCCTCCCCGGCCTCGGTGATCGGTGGACGCACCAGGTGCGGGGCCGATTCCAGCGGCGGAAACGTCCGACCCTTGGGGTCGAAGCACAGCAAGCGCAATTCACGGGGCGAACTGCTCACCAACAGCGAGGCGATCACACTGCGCAGCAGCACCGACTTTCCCGAGCCGGTGGTGCCGGAAATCAAAATGTGCGTGACCTCCGGCGCGGGCAAGCGAGCCAGCAACGGCGTGCCGTCCTGCGTCAGCCCCAGCAGGGCCATCCCCGGCGAGAGCGGCGACACGGCTTTGAGCAAACTGCGCAGCGTGAGCTTCGTCGGCGCGGGGTTGGGGAACTCCAACACCACGCCTTCCGTGCCGCGCGAGACGCGCAATTGCGGCACGCGCAGGGCCAACGCCAGATCGTCGCTCAGGCGGCGGATGGTGGCATAGCGGATGTGCGGCGCGGGCGCGAGGAAGAAGCGGATCACGCGCGGGCCGATAGTCCCTCCGGTCACCCTGGCCGGGGCACGATGAGCCGCCAACACCGCTTCGGCGCGGTCAGCTTGATATTCGAGATAGGGGCGCAAGGTGCGAGCCATAACATCCTCCTGTATGTAGAACAATTGTTCTAATTCTACCCAAAATTACGGAGAATGTCAACCACCTGTTGCGAAAAACGCGCTAGAAATCCGTTAAGGCGTGCGGGCGCAGCGGACGCGCGTACTTTGCCCGTCGGAGGTGACGGACACAGTCCCTTGGCGGTCGGTGCGATAGACAAGCCAGCCGCCGAGCTGAGCTAACGTCGTGGGATGGGGATCGCCGTGGCGGTTATCCTGCCCCACGCTGATGATCACCACATTGGGATTGACCGCCTGCAAGAACGACGGCGAGATCGCGCCCTTCGCGCCGTGGCGCGGGAGCAGCAGCACATCGCTGCCCAAGTCGTTGCCGTAACGCTGCACCAATTGCGTTTCCACCAACGGCGTAGCGTCGCCCGCGAGCAGGAAACTCGTGTGCCCGTAGACCAGGCGCAAGATCAGCGGGCCGGGCGTAGCCTTGGGCGGCCACAGCACCGACAAGGTGGCATCGTCTTCCAACGGCCACTCGTCCCCGGCCACCAGCGTCCCCACCGAGGTAAGCGGATGCTCAAACAGCAGATCAACCCACTTTTGATAGAGCGCACCGTGCCCCTCGGTGCTTCCGATCCCAAAGCGATCCACACGGTAACGCTCCAGCACCGCCGGAAGCCCGCCCAGCCGCTCATCATCGGGGAAGGTGAGTATCACGCCGTCCAAATCCCGATCCCAGAACGGCATCTCGCGCCCCAAGCGCGACAAAGTGCGCGGCGCATCCGGCCCGCCGTCAATCAAAAGCTGCCGTCCGCGCGGCGTCTGGACGAAGATCGCGTCACCTTGACCCACATCCAGGAACGAAACGTGCAATTTGCCGTCGGGCGCGGCGTAGAAGTAAGCCCCGAACAGGATCACCAACGCCGCCGCCGTAGCGACCTGCCATTGCGCCAGCCCGCGCACCCGCGCCAGCCACACGCGCCGATCTTCGGGGCGGGCCAGCCAATAAGCCGTCGCCGCGCTCAACACGAGGTAGTAGCCCCACGCAATGGGCAACGTTACCCAGCCCAGCGGGATAGAAGCCCACGGCAGCGAGGCCGTCCATTGCACCACGGCGATGGTGTAGGAAAGGAACACCCACGCCAGCCAAGCGAGCACCTGCCCCAGCGGGAGAAAAATCAGCCCGCCGAGCAAGGCCAGGCCGCCCCACAACATCACGTAGGTTTGCACCGGCAGGATGAGGAAATTGGTGAGCAGCGTCACCAGGGAAAGGCGATGAAACGTGGCCACGATGATCGGGGTGGTGGTGATCTGCGCCGCCGTGGTGACGATCAGCGCGTCGCTGAGCCAACCCAAAATCCGCTCCGCCCGCTCCGGATCGGTGAAACGGGTTAGCCAGCGGCGCACCAGCTCCGTCAGCGGGTCCACGTACAGGATCAGCCCCAGCGTGGCGGCCAAGCTCAACTGGAAGCCCACGTCCCACAGCACCAGGGGATTGAGCAACGACATGAACCACGCCGCCGCCGCCAGCGAGGTCGGCCCGTGGACGTGCCGCTGTGCGTGGCGGGCCAGCAGAGCGACGCTGGCCATCACCGCCGCCCGCACCACCGCCGCCGAAGCTCCCACCAGGAAAGTGTACAGCCACACGCCGGCAGCCGCCAGCGGAGCCGCGCCGCGCTTGCCAAAAAGACGTTGCGCCAGCAGAGCCAACACCCCGGCGATGATGCTCAAGTTGAAGCCGGAGATCGCCACAATGTGACTGGTGCCGGTAGCGGCAAAGGCATCGTTGAGGTCGTCGGGGATGCCGGATTCCACGCCCAGCAGGATGCCGGTCAACAGGGAGGCTTGCGGCTCCGGCAAGATGGTGCGCAAGATGGCCTGCGCGTGAGCGCGGAAACGGTACAGCCGCTCCCAGAACGGCGAGGCTTGATGCTGCCCCAGGATTTCCACGTAGGCACAGCGGGCATTAGAGACGCGATACGACCCTTGCGCCCGCTGCAACAGTGCGTAGACGCCTTGGCGGGCCAGATAATCGCGGTAGGAAAACGAGCCGAACTGCGGCGGGGTCTCCAATTGCCCCACGGCCAGGAGGCGATCCCCGTAGGAGAGCGGCGGATAGACGGGAGCTTTCACCAGGACTTGCCCGCGCACCGGCAACATCTGGCCGTCGGGGAGCGTCAGCCGCTCCGCCGCCAAGCGCACGTTGACGTAGTGCGCCCGTTCGTCCGGCGGCGCGACCACCGTGCCCACCAGCTCCACCTGCCCCACACCGTTGTAAAACGAGACCCGTTCCGGGGTGATGTCCGGCGTAGCAAGGAGCATACGCCCCGCGCCCAACACCACGCCCAGCATCATCCCGGCGGCACAGCGGGCGCGGACATCATCTTGCCAGCCGATG
This sequence comes from Thermoflexales bacterium, assembly GCA_015486785.1. Taxonomy (GTDB): domain Bacteria; phylum Chloroflexota; class Anaerolineae; order B4-G1; family SLSP01; genus S014-19. The sequence goes on along the minus strand of WFQZ01000262.1, from coordinate 12,851 downwards.
AGCAGCACCAGCGCAGCCGGTAACAGCAACAGCAGCCACACCAGAGGGAAAAAATTAGCCTGAGCCAGCAGAATTCCACCGGCCCAGGCTATGGTGAACAACACCAGGGGAGTCATCGTCCTAAAAGTTTACCCGGCGATGGCCTCACTTAGCGAGCGGATATCGTAGAAGGGGCCATCTTTGGGAGAAACCATCTTCACGCGCAGCGTGGCGAGAGGATACTCTTTGCCGTCAACTTCAATGTGCCCGGCGGCCACTTCCATAAAGCCGTAGTGCGTATGCACCTCTTTCTTGAATCGCTCCAACACCTCATCTTTGAGCGAGGGGGCGCGTTCCTCGGTGGTGATCACGATGAAATCATCGTTGCCGCCGTATCCCAAAAAGTCCTGCGAGACATCATCGCTGCCCAGAGCCTCGGCCAAAATGGCGGCCACGTTGCGCAACAAGTCCTCGGCAGCCATAAAGCCGTACATCTCGCGGAAGGGATTGAGGTAACGCACGCGGAAGCGCAACAAAGCCCACGAGCCTTCTGGGTCACGCATCAGCGCACGGAGTTGGTCTTGCACCAGAATTCCCGCCGGCAAACCGGTGGTGGGGTCCGTGCGGTTGGACATGTTCGCGCGGTGCAGCGCGTTGCGCACGCGCAAAGTCACTTCCACCGGATCAAAGGGGCTGGCGACGAAATCATTGACCCCCAGCTTCAAGCCGTTGATGCGCTCTTGCTGGTGATCCTCATCGGCCAGCATAATGATGTGGATGTGCTTGGTGCGTTCATAACTCCGCAGCCGTTGCGCCACATCCCCGCCACGCATATCCGGCAAGCTGGTGCTGACGACAATGACTTGGGGCATAAAATTCAACGCGCTCTTGATGCCCTCCTCGCCGGTGGTGGCGGTTGCAATCTTCATATCAGCTTCTTCAAAGTACTTTTGCAGCAACTGAAGATTGCCTGGGTGATCTTCGATAATGAGTACTCTACCTTCCACTGATCCCCTCCTTCATTAGAAGTCGGCTATATCCCGTTGATGAATTTTCGTCTGCAACTATGATGCACAACCTTACGGCCAATTCTACCACATTATAGATGTGGTACAGAGGAACGTCAAGTAAAAACGCCGTCGCGGCGCAGGAAATCCATTGCAATAATTTGCCAATTATGGTATCCTAGTGCTATGGATTTCAATCACTTGTTACACATTGTGGGAGAAGAACCGGTCTTTGAAACGAGCTTGCTGCTGGCCGGCGCGGTCAACCCGCGCCAAGTGCAGCGGCAGCTTTCGCGCTGGGTGCGCAGCGGACGGCTCTATCGGTTGCGGCGCGGACTCTACGCGCTGGCACCGCCCTACCAGAAGGTCAAACCGCACCCGTTTTTGGTGGCCAATCGCCTGGTGCGCCCGTCCTACGTCAGCTTGCAATCGGCCCTGGCCACCTACGGCTTGATTCCGGAGTACGTGCCGCACGTGACCAGCGTGACCCCGCGCCGCCCCGGCTTGAAGCAAACGCCGCTGGGCCAATACGAGTTCCGTCACCTGCAACCGTCGCTCTTCTTCGGCTATCGGCAAGAGGACGTGGGCGAGGGGCAGCAAGCGTTCATCGCCACGCCGGAGAAGGCGTTGCTGGATTTGCTCTACTTGCATCCCGGCGGGGACGAGTCGGCCTACTTGAGAGAGCTGCGGTTGCAGAATTTGGAGCAGCTCAGCGAGGCGGAGTTGCAACGCCTGGCCGCGCAGTTCGGGCGGCCTAAGATGACGCGGGCCGTGGCGCGGATCATCGCGCTCAAGCACGCCGAGGCCGAGGCGTACGAATCGCTATGAAAGATTACCTACGGGCGTTGATCCGCCCGGCAGTCAGCCCGCTGCAAGCTCGCAACATCGCGCGAGAATACCTGCAAGCCCGCATCTTGGGCGCGATGCAGCGGGCCGGCGCGATGGTGCCGCTGGCCTTCCACGGGGGCACGGCCCTGCGCTTTCTGTACGCCAGCGACCGCTACTCGGAGGACTTGGACTTTGCGCTGGAGCGGGCACGGGAGCACTATGACTTCCGCGCCATCCTGCGGCACATCCAGGCGGAGCTAACCGCCGAAGGGTACGAGGTCTCGTTCAAGGTCAACGACCGCAAGGTGGTGCATAGTGCCTTCGTGCGCTTCCCCGGCCTGCTCTACGAGCTGGGACTTTCCCCGCATCGTGCCGAGGTGCTGGCGGTCAAGCTGGAGGTGGACACGAATCCGCCCACCGGCGCGGGGTTGACCACGACGATCATCCGCCGCTATGTGACGCTGCACTTGCAGCACCACGACCGCGCTTCACTGCTGGCGGGGAAACTGCACGCCGTGTTGCAGCGGCCCTACCTCAAGGGGCGCGATCTCTACGATCTGCTGTGGTATCTCAGCGATCCGAGCTGGCCGCCGCCCAATCTGACGCTGCTCAACCACGCCTTGGAGCAGAGTGAGTGGTCGGCGGCACGCTTGACCTCCGAAACGTGGCGCGAGGCCGTCTGTGCGCGGCTTGAGGGGGTAGAATGGTCGCGGGTGCTGGCCGATGTGCGGCCTTTTTTGGGGACTCACGGCCCGCCATTTACGCTGGCCGTGCTGCAACAGGTGGTGGGATGTGGGGGCGGGTGATCCGCCCCCACACAACGATCAACGCAGGCGCAGGAAACGTCGCTTGCCTACTTGCAAGATGTGCGCCCCCGGCTCCAACAGGTACTCGGTATCGGCGATCACTTGATTATCCAGCTTGACTCCGTGCTGGCGGATCAATCGCCGCGCCTGGCCGTTGCTGGCCGCAAAGCCGACGTCTACCATCACCGCGATCAGCTTGCGCGGCTCCGATAGCGTGTACTCCGGCATATCCTGGGGCAGTTCGCGCTGCTGGTGAACCCGCGCGAAGTGCGCCGCCGCGTTATCGGCGGCTTCGTGCCCGTGGAAGATGTCCACGATCTCCCACGCCAGCTTCTTCTTGGCGTCCATCGGATGCACCGACCCTTGGCGGATCGCCGCCTCCAACGCCGCAATCTCATCCGGCGACCAGCGCGTCACCAGGTTGAAGTAGTTGCTCATCGCCTCGTCCGGCAAGCTCATCACCTTGCCGTACATCACCTCCGGCGGCTCGCTGATGCCGATGTAGTTGCCGATGCTCTTGGACATCCGGATGTGTCCGTCCGTCCCCACGAGGATGGGCATCGTGATGGCTACCTGCGGCTTTTGCCCAAAGGTTTCCTGGAGCTTGCGGCCGGCCATCAGGTTGAAGAGCTGCTCGGTCGCGCCCAATTGCACATCCGCTTCTAAGGCCACGGCATCATAGCCCTGCATCAGGGCGTAGAAGAACTCGTGCAGCCACACAGGATCGCCCTTGGCGTACCGTTTGGCGAAGTTATCACGCGCCAAGAACTGTTGCACGGTGAAGTTCGAGGCCAGGTTGATCAAGTCCCCGAAGGTCAGCAGGCTCAACCACTCGCCGTTCATCCGCACCTCGGTGCGTTCCGGGTCAAGGATGCGATAGGCTTGCTCGGTGTAGGTACGGGCGTTCTGCTCAATCTGCTCCATGCTCACGCGCGGACGGGCTTTGTCTTTGTCCGATGGATCGCCGATGAGCGCGGTGTAGTTGCCGATGACGAAGATCGCTTGGTGTCCCAGGTCTTGGAACTGGCGCAGTTTGCGCATCGTCACCGTGTGCCCCAAGTGCAGGTCCGGCGCGGTGGGATCGTAGCCGCAGTACACCCGCAGCGGTTCGCCGGTGCGGGCGGATTCTTCCAACCGCTGGCGCAGTTCCTCCCGCATATGATCGTAGATTTGCGGATCGCCGTATTCTACGCCGCGCATCAAGATAGCCAGTTGTTCATCAATGGAAAGTGTCATCGTTTACTCCTTGAGTTTCAAACCGCGCAATACGCGCTCGGTGGTGAAGGGGAACGCATCGTACCACAGGCCCACGGCGTGATGAAGAGCCGCTTGTACCGCCGCCGCCACCGGAATCAGCGGCATTTCGCCCATCCCGCGTGCGCCCCAAGGGCCGTGCGGTTCTGGGTTTTCAATGACGATGGCTTCCAGTTCGTCGGGGATGTCCACGATGGTCGGCACCAGGTAGGTGCTGAGCGTTTTGGTCAGCGGATAGCCGTCCTTTTCAATGAAATGCTCCGTGGTGGCCCAGCCCAGCCCCTGAATCACGCCGCCTTCAATCTGCCCGGTGAGCAAGCGCGGGTTGATCGCTTGCCCCACGTCGTTGGCGCACGCCATCTTGGGGAAGTACAGTTGCCCGGTCAGCGTGTCCACAGCGATCTGCGTGGCGACCGTCACGTAGCCGTAGGAGAAGTTCGGATCGCCGTAGCCTGTTTCGCGGTCAATCGGCGTGGTCTTGGGCGCGAGGTAAGTGTATTCGGCGCGGGCCGGGCGGTCCTCGTCGGCCCATTTCTGCAACGCGGCCTCCGCCGCGCCCTTGATCGCGTTGCCGATCATAAACGTCATGCGCGAAGCGGAGCACGAACCGGAGCTTTCGGTGATTCCGGTATCGGTCGGCTCCAGCGTCACCAACTCCAACGGCAAATTCAGGGCTTCCGCCGCCATCTGGCGGATGACGGTGCGCGTGCCCTGCCCCACATCGGAGCTGGCGGCGTACACCACCGCCGCTTCAATCTCTCTGCCGCCGCGCAGCTCAATGGCCGCCCAGGCGTTCTCCTGGTAGCCGAAGGAAAAGCCCACGTTCTTCACGCCCAGGGCCAACCCCACGCCACGTTTGAGCGTGGGCGGATCGCCGGGGCGCGGGGCACAGGCCGGAGCTTGCCAGCCTTGCTCGGTCTGCTGCCAGCCGACGGCTTTCGCCGCCGCGATCAAGGTATCCACCAGGCCGCGAGCGTCGTCGGGGAGCGGCTTGCCCCACGGCATCGGATCGTCGCCCTGCACCACATTGAGCAAGCGCAACTCCACCGGGTCCATCCCCAAAGCCTCGGCCAGCTTGTTCATCTGCGCTTCGGCGATGAAGTTGCCTTGCGGTGCGCCGAAGCCACGGAACGCCCCGCCGGGGATGTTGTTGGTGTAGACGCCCAGCACGTCGGTTTTCACGTTGGGAATCTTGTAGGGGCCGTTGCAGGTCAACAGCAAATTCCCCATCACTTTGTTGGTGGTGTAGACGTATCCGCCGGCATCGGCGATCACGTAGTTTTCGGCGGCCAGCAACGTGCCATCTGCGGCAGCCGCCCAACGGGCACGGGCAAAGACGTGGTGACGTTTGTGGTGGCCGATGATTGACTCGGTGCGACTCCACACGAGCTTCACCGGACGATGGAGCTTCCACGCGGCCAGGGCCAGGACGATATGCACCGACAGGTCTTCCTTCCCGCCGAACGCTCCACCGATGGCCGGGTAGATGATGCGCACTTGCTCTTCTTCCAAACCCAGCGCGTGCGCCACTTGATGGCGGTCTTCGTGCGCCCATTGGCCGCTGGTGATGACCGTCACGCGCCCCTCGTCGTCCACGTAGCCGACGCCGGCCTCCGGCTGCAAGAAGATGTGCTCTTGCCCCGGAATCTCATACTCCGATTCCACAACCACCGCTGCTTGGGCGAAGGCCGCGTCCACATCGCCGCGCCGGATGCGGTGGCGCGAGGCGATGTTCCCTTCGAAGACCAACTCCGGGTGGTAGGAAACGCCCGGATATTTGGGGTGCAATTGCGGCGCGTCCGGTTTGAGCGAGTCACGCGGATCGCTGAGCACCGGCAAGTCCTCATACTCCACCGCGATCAGGTCTACCGCTTGCGCGGCGATCTCTTCGCTTTCGGCAACCACGGCGGCGATCTGATCGCCCACAAAGCGTACCTCATCCCGCCCGATGCCGCCGCCGACCAATTGCCGCGCCGCTTCCGGATCGCCGGGCGGGCCGACCAGCACCGGTTGATCTGGGTACTGCAATCCGTATTCGTTGAACGGCACATCCCGCGAGGTGAACACCGCCACCACGCCGGGCAGTGATTCCGCTTTCTCCGTATCTACCCGCAGCACTCGCGCGTGCGGGCGACCGGCGAAGAGCAGTTTCATATACAACATACCCTCCATCACAAAATCGCCGGGGTACAACGCTTGACCGGTGACTTTGCTGCGGGCATCTATGCGGGTAACAGCTTGACCAACGTATTTCCCTTCCATAGGTTCACTCCTCCAGTTTCTTCATTTCTCGTGTGAAAATGTGCCGCAACACGGCCACGGTGCTGGCATACGTCGGATCCATCCCGTAGTACGAGAGGTTCGCCGAGCCCAGGTTTTTCCCTTTGCTCATCGGCGTATCGGAAGCGTAGTGCAAGATGCCGATGTCAAAGGGCATCGGGTACAAGTTCACCAGTTCATTCATCGGATAGCGGCGCGGGCGGATAAACTCGTAGAGCGCGGAAAGGTACGGCCCCGCTTCCATCTCCACATCGGTGTAGCCCTCGTTGAGGAAGCCCTTGGTGTAGGTGTGATTCTGCAAGAATGTGCCGTACACTGTGATCGCCCGCTGATTGTCCAACACATCGCCGTAGATCAGGTACGGGGCGACGTCTTGGGCCGAAAAGGTGTTTTTGATCAGGTAGGTGTTGCGAGAATGTTCATCGTAAATCACATTGGGGATCATCACATCGCCAATGCGGGCGTTGAGCGTGGCGGCCTTGCCGATGATGTACGCGCCGCGCAGTTCGCCCACGTTGACCGAGATGCGGGATAGCAAATGGTACGCGGCCACCCCCAAGGGATAGTCAATGTTTAAGATGACCGCCTCGCTCTGGGCGAGCGCGTCCAGGGACATGTCGCCCACCACCCGCCGGTCGATGTCCTCCGGCTTGAGCTTGGACAGCTCAATGACGTGTACCGCCAGGTCAAAAGTGTGCTGGCTGGGGATACGGATGACGCCGCGCTTTTTTTCGTACAACTGCCGCGCGGCCAGCAGTTCGCGGCTGCGAGTTTCTTGCAAGTATTTCTTGAGCACATAGTAAAGGAAGTTATCCTCGCTGCTGCGCACTTTGCCGTTCTGGATTCGCCGCCATTCTTCGTGCAAGGCGGAATCAGGGGAACGTTTCAGGTAAGCGATCAGGTCTTCCTTGTGCCGCTGGGCGAATCCGGTGAGCATGTTCACCAAACTGTGCGTGTTGCTGGAAACGAAGTAGATGGGACGGGCCGAGAGGTCAAGCGAGCCGCGTTTGGAGGCTTCCGTGTTCACGCGATTCCACCACTGCTGCGTAGCGCGGCGATATTCAATGTACGATCCGGCCAGCAGCCGCACCGAGATCCGCTTGCGCGTGCCCGCCAGTTGCTTGAGCAAGGTGAGGAAATCCCCACGCCAGATGTTGCGCAGGCGTGACCAATCCTCAGGAGTCAACTCCAGAGCCTCACGCACCTGATCGAGCAATTGTTCACTGCACGAGGCCAGCTCGTCCACCTGACGTAATTGGGCGATCACTTCCTGCCGCTGGGACAACAGGCCGTGCATCTTGTTCCATTCAACCTGGAAAGCGGTCAAGGTGGGCACCAGGTCATCAATATCGGAGATGCTGGCGATGAACGCGGCTAACGTGCCCTTGTCATCGTAGCGTATGCGCCGCCGCCGGGCCGGCGCGGATACGTCCCGCCAAGCCTCCGAATCCACATCGTAACCGTGCTCGCGGAAGATGGTGTCGCTCTGGGCCAACACCACCGTATGCACTTCCTGGATGCAGCGGGGCAGGCGCAAGCTGGCGTAAGTAAAGGCCGACATATCGGGCGTGCGCCGCGCCGCGTCCGGGTGGAGCGAGGAGTGCATACCGATGTGCGTCTCTTCCAGCGTGCGGATTTGCACCACATCGGTGGAACGCAGTAACGAGTAATAAGTCCGCATGTACAGCGTGATGCTGTCCGTGCCTTGTTGGGGTAACGTTCGTTTCATCGCCGCGCCCCTACTTTGACTTACCCGCTGCGTTCTCCACCGCTTTGACAATCTTGTAGTAGCCGGTGCAGCGGCAAATGTTCCCACTCAAGGCCGTTTTGATCTGTTCGCGCGAGGGATGCGGGATTTCCTCCAGGAGTTTGGCCGCGCTCATCACGAAGCCGGGGGTGCAGTAGCCACACTGCACCGCATCTTCCTCAATGAACGCCTCTTGTACCGGATGCAGCGATTCCCCATCGGCCAATCCTTCAACCGTGGTGATCCGTGCGCCGTGAGCGCGAGGGGCCGGCGTGAGGCACGCCAGCGTGGTGATGCCGTCCAGCCAAATGGTGCAGGCCCCGCATTCGCCCTCTTCGCAACCCGGCTTCGCGCCGGTCAGACCGAGGTCGTCACGGAGCATGTGCAGCAACGTTTTGCCGTTCGCCCCTTGCACGGTGACAGTTTTGCCGTTCACCACACATTGGATCGGCTCGTCGCCATCCGCGTGATGGGCGATGGTCGGCCCGCTGAGGTGCGGCCAACGGCGCGTCCGCCCCCACAGTTTGACCATCTGCTCCGGATCGGGCAAATCCAGCCGCTCTTGGCCGGCCTGAATGGCCTCCAGGCAACGGCGGGTGAGCGCGTCGACTTCTTCATTGCGGAACCAGGCCGTGCCGCGCACGTCGTCAATGGGACGCGCCGCTTCTGAGGCCAGTTGCGCCGCCTGGGCTATGGACTCGTCGCTCAAGGGCTTACCCACCAAGAACGCCTCGGCCTCCGGGGCGCGGATGATGGTGGGGGCGACGCTCCCCAGCGCGATCCGCGCCTCGGTCACCGTGCCATCATCGGCCAGTTCTACCACCACCGCCACATTGACCACGGCGATGGTCACCACGCGCCGCAATCCCAGCTTGAGGTACGCGCCGTGCTGGTGTTCGCTCAGCGGGGCGAAGGCGATGTCCACGATCATCTCGTCCGGGGCCATCACCGTGCGCCGCACGCCGGTATGGAACTCGGCGAAGGGCACGGTGCGCGATCCGCGCACACTGCGCAAGGTGATTTGGGCATCCAAGGCCCGCAAGGCCGTGATCGTATCGTTGGCCGGGGAGGCAGTAGCGATGTTACCGGCTATCGTGCCGCGATTGCGCAGCGCGGGGGAGCCGACCCACCAACAAGCCTGCGCCAACGGTAAGCCATGCGCTTGCAGCAGCGGCGAGGCCGCCGCCTGCGCGTGAGTCACCATCGGCCCCAGGTGGATCAGGCCATCATCTCCTTGCCGGATCGTATCCAGCCCTCCGATGCGCGTCACATCAATCAGCACCGGGGTTTTGCGGACTTGATTCCGCATCTCCACCACCAAGTCCGTCCCACCGGCGACGATGCGGGCTTCCTCGGCGTGCTCTTGCAGCAGCCGCAGCGCATCCTCCAAGTGGGTTGCCGTGTAATAAACTTTCCAAAGTGCCATCATCAACTCCTTTTGCGTAAAGTTGAAAGTTAAAGTTCCTGCGTCGTTTCGTCGACAGCCCCGCCCCGCACCTCGCGCACCAGATAGAGCGGACGGCGGCGCACTTCATCGTAGATGCGCCCCACATACTCCCCCAAGATGCCCACGCTCAACAACTGCGCTCCGCCGAGGAACAACACCAGGCCGGCCGTCAGCCCTTGCCCGGCCAGCGGCGTCTGTCCGCTCAAGCGCAGGATGAGCAATCCCAGCGCGAGCAATCCGCCCAGCGCGGTCGCTATCGCGCCGCCCCATAGAGCCAACTTGAGCGGGAACATGGAAAAGCCGGTGATCGCATCCAAGGCCAGCTTGAACATCTTGCGGAAGGGGTACTTACTTTCCCCGGCGGTGCGGGCAAACCGTTTGTACGGCACGCCGATCTGGCGGAATCCCACCCACGAGACCATCGCCCGCACAAAACGATGTTGCTCCCGCATGCGCTTGAGGGCCTCCAACGCGCCGCGATCCACCAGGCGGAAATCCCCGGCCTCCATCGGGATTTGCACCGCCGTGAGAGATTGAATCAGCCGGTAGAACAAATCCGCCGTGAAGAGCTTGAACCACGTCTCGCCTTCGCGCTCCGAGCGCACGGCGTAAACGACCTCGTAGCCTTCGCGCCACTTCGCGATCAGATCGGGGATCACTTCCGGGGGGTCTTGCAAGTCCGAATCAATCACCACGACGGCATCGCCACGGGCGTAATCCATCCCCGCCGTAATCGCCAACTGGTGACCGAAATTACGCGAAAAATGAATCACCACCACATGCTCAGGGTCTTGCTCGTGGATCTCATCCATCAGGGCCGGAGAGCGGTCGTGGCAGCCATCGTTGATCAACACCAGCTCCCATGGTTCGCCCAGTCCTTCCATCACGTCGCGCACTCGTTGATAGAATGCCTGCACGAGTTCTTCCTCGTTATACACCGGAGCAACAACAGAAAAGCGTGGGGGCATAGCTCACCTCATCGTAGAAATTCAGCTTGCAAAGTATAATCTGTTCCCTAATGGACACAAGAAGCGGGTCTAAAGTCTTCAGGCACGCGGCAAGCATCCCACGATATGAATTTGTAATCCGCCGGTAATTTCATACAATCAAAGTGTCAGTATACTGAGTTCGTTCATTCCATTTTACCGGGGCGTGCCCCATTTTTTAAGGAGGATAGGAGCATGAAACGCGCACTCGAATTCACCACTGCTTGGATGTTGGGAGGGATGCTATTGCTGGGGCTGGTGTGGTTTGGAAGCCAACCGGCGCAGGCACAGAAGCTCCCTTCAGATTTCGCGGAAGCGAACGTACCGGAGGCACAGTCCCCACCCGCCGCCGGCCCGATCAGCCGGTATCCCACCGCTTGCCAGCCGATCACAGAGAATATAGGGACGGTAACTCTCTGGGATGGGTCATGCTATCTCATTGAAAAAGACATCAAAGTAGCCGGTTCAGTGACCCTCACCATCCAGCCGCCACTGGGTGGCACCTGGATCGTATTCACCAAGAACGCGACCCTAAACGTAGAGGGGAGTATACAAGCCATTGGAGAGCCAGACCGCCCAATTACCTTTACCTCCCGGCAATCAAACCCCGCACGGTGCGATTGGTCGGAGATCAATCTGGCAGCCAACAAAAGCTATCACATTCAATACGCCGTCATTGAGTACGCTTGTACTGCCCTTCATCCCAATGGTGCTGAATATGCGAAACAAGGGAGCCTGATTTTATCCAACACCTTCCGCTACAACGGGAACAGCGACGCCAACGGGGCCATCAACGGAGATATCGACTATTCCGAGATTCGCGGCAACACTATCTACAGTTGCAGCCAAGGGGTTGCCCTCAACGAAGCCTCAAACAACCTGATCGCCGAAAACACGATCTACGACATTGACCAGGACGGGGTATTCCTAAAAGGCCACGCTACGGGGGGAGGGAAATCCAATAGGATCAACAACAACAACATCTTCCGCTGCGGCCAATACGGCATTAGACTGCAATCCGCGCGATACAATAACGTGGAGACCAATACCATCACCTTCTGCGGGCATGCCGGTATTGTCATTGACGCGGAAACAAGCGACATCCTACGCCACAACCTGATCTACAGCAACGCCACGCGCAGCGGCGCCTTGGCCGGGGTGCTCATCACCAACACTACCAGTGGTATAGACAAGGAATACCTGGTCAACATCCACTTCAACGAAAACCAGATCATCGGCAACGGCACTGACTCCGGGCAGTACGTAGCCGCTGTGTACGTCCGCGCGATGGAGACGAAAAGCGGCGACCCCAACCGACTAGAACTCACCGACAATGTGATTTACGATCGGCACGGGGACGGAATCTACTACGAGGACAATAACCAAAACAGCGACAACAATCTCCAACACAATGCCTTGTGTACCCTCCGTCCCGCCGCGTTTGAGCTGGTCAACCGGCGCGCCGGACATAGCCTTGATGTCCGCAACTCCTGGTGGAGCACCAACACGCCCACCGCCGGAGCGAATTACACCGGCACGGTGTCTCTTTCCCCGTGGATCACGCTGGCCCTCCAGAGCAACCCGCAAGGGCAGCTCACCATCACGCTGCGGGACGCATACAGCAACACCACACCCGCGCCGTGGGGCACGCCCTTCGCCGTCAACGCCCGCGAACTCCGCTTGACGAGCAACTGGGGGCATCTCTCACCGCCGACGGTCACCGTCAACGCGCAGGGGATCGGCGTAGCGACCCTGATCCCGTCAAACACGGTCGCGCCCCCGCAGGTGATCTTCACGGCCACCGACTATTGCGGCTACGCGGTGAACGGCACCGCCGCTTTCCCCGATCTGATCATCACCAAAACCACTGCCATCACCCAAGAGCAAGTGGACAACCTCATGCAATACACCATCCACTACGCCAATCTCGGCCCCGTGGCCGCCACCCAGCTCACATTGACCGATCAACTGCCCGCCGGCATGCACTGGGTGAGCGACACAGCCGTACCGCCGTGGACGCGCCAAAGCACCGCCCCCAACGTCGTGTGGACGCTGCCCAACCTGCCCGCCGGAGCAAGCGGCAGCTTCGTGGTGACCGCGGCCCTGGAAAGTACCGCCGGTTGCGGGGTCAACTTGAGCAACCAGGTGCTGTTGAATAGCACCACCCTGGAAACAGACCTGAGCAACAACAGCGACAGCGTCAGCGTGACCGCGCTATGCCCCAGCATCACGCTCACCAAGGACGGAGACCCACTCTCCAAGCGCGGCGACGGCGTCACCTACACCTTCTGCATCACCGACACCAGCGTGCCCACCATCAACCGCCCGCTGCTCCTGGACACCCTCGTTGACTCGCGGCTGGGCGACCTGACCTCAAACGCCGGCGGGTGCGGCTCGCTGGCTTCGGGCGCGGGGTGCTGCTTCACCGTGCCCTACACAGTCCCCCACGACGCGCCCGATCCCTTGGTGAACGTGGTCACCGCCACCTATCACCTCCAGGGGTTTAGCAACCCGGTG
>WFQZ01000261.1 GCA_015486785.1 Thermoflexales bacterium | reverse complement strand
GTCACTGCCCCGCTGCCCACGGTGGACACATCCAACGTGTAGTGCTCTTGGGCGAAGGTGGCGGTGACGACCTTGTCGCCGTCCATCGTCACCGTGAGTGGCGTCGTGTTGCCGCTCGCGTCCCCGCTCCACGCGGCGAAGCTCCAACCCACATCCGGCACGGCGGTGAGTGTCACGACTTGGCCGTAGGTGTAGCTGGCCTGATCCGGCTGCTTGGTCACCGTCCCGCTGCCCGTCACGTTGACGTTGAGCGTGTAGTGCTCCTGAGCAAAGGTGGCGGTGACGACCTTGTCGCCGTTCATCGTCACCGTGACTGGCGTCGTGTTGCCGCTCGCGTCCCCGCTCCACGCGGCGAAGCTCCAGCCCGCATCCGGCACGGCGGTGAGCGTCACGACCTGGCCGGCGGCATACACATCTTGGGACGGATCAACGTCCACCGAGCCGCTGCCGGCGTTGTGGACGGTCAAGGTGGCGTACACGGTCAGGGGCGAACTGACGGTGGCGGTAAAGCCGCACGTATCGGTGACAGTGTGGGTGACGGTGTAGGTGCCCGGTGCGCCGTAGCTGTGATGAGCTACGCGGGTGTTGGCCGTTTGGTGATCACCGAAATCCCACAGCCAGCCGCCGAAGGATGAGCCATCCGAGGTGGAGCTATCGGTGAATGTTACCTCGGCCCCCACGGTGATGGTGAGCGGGTCGGTGATGAAGTGGGCTTGGAGCGTGGGGGAAATCAAGGTAGCGGCTACGGAGACGCCGTTCCCGCTGGTGATGTTTTGGTCACTTTGGACAACGCGATAGGATTCGTTGAGCAAGTGAGTCTGGCAGGTGGTGACGACGAAGCTCACTTGCGTGTGGGCAGACGGGGCGAGGCTGGCGATAGTCCAGCGGACGGCGTTGCCGGTGAGGATGCCGCCGGGGGATGAAATGTAGGCCGCGCCACCGGGAAGCGTATCGCTCACGATGATGCCGGTGGCTTGGGCGAGCGCACTGCTGTTGGTGATGGTGAGCGTGTAGGTGAGCAGTCCGCCGACGCGGGTGCCGCTGAGGCGTTTGGTGAGCGTAAGGACCGGGTTGTGAATGGTGGTGCTGACCTCGTTGCTCCAGGCGGAGTGCGCCCCCACGGAGATAAGCGCGGTGTTGGTGATCACGTCGCCACTCCGCGATGAGGGCGAGACAATTGCGCTGTAGCTCATCACCAAGGTTGCTTCGGGGGAAATGTTGCCGCGCCAGGTGAGAATACTCGGCGGGGTATAAGTGCAGGTGCCGAGGGTGCAATGCGCCGCGCGGAAGGTGAGGCTGGGGGGAATGGTGTCGGAGATCAGACCGTTGATGATGGACGCAAAGGGATCGGGGTTGGTCAGGATGATGGTGTAGGTGAGCACGTCATTGTTGCGGGCGGTGCTCTGGGCGACAGATTTGGTGTAGGTGAAGGGGACGATCTCGTCAAAGCCGATGTCCCAGGTGTGGCCCAAAGGGCGGCTTTGTGCGTCGTAGTCTTGCGCGGGCAGAGCCGAGCTGGCATCGCATCCGGCATCAACGGCGGGCGAGCCTTGTTGCAGGTGATAGCGGTGGGTCAAGCTGCCACTTCCGATGAGCAGCGGCGCACTGTAAATGTTGTGTGCGCCGACGCTGCCTTTGACCTGCGGATCGGAGTTCCCAAAGATGAGGTTGTAATCAGCCACACCCACTGACTCTGACGCCCGATGAATCGCCCCGCCATGATCGGCAATCGTGGCCTGGTTGTTGATGAAGATGTTATTGCAAACGGTGATATTGTTATATTGCAGCGTAAGTCCGCCCCCGGTCCCACCGACGTTGCCCACGAAGACATTGTTCATCACGTACAAGCCGATGGTGGAATCGCCGCTCACGTTCATCCCGGCACCGTACAAGTGGTAGTCAGAACGGCATGTCCCGCCAGTGTTGCTGATGATCAAGTTGTTGCGGATAATAGCGGAGTTGTCCTCCCAAGCGTCTATGCCGCTGCCTTCGCACCAGTCCGGGCCTTGAGTGTAATTGCCCCGGACGATGTTGTGCGCGATCAACGCTGCGGAGCTACCGGTAGCAAAAGCGATCCCACCGCCTCCGGCGTATCCGTCGCTCAAGTCGTTGCGGTTAGCGGCGACGAGGCAATTGCTGATCGTCGCGGTGGTACTCCCCACCAGCCCAACGCCGGCGCCGGATTTTAGTTTCTTGTTTCCACCACCGGCCATGGTGTTGGAGATGATTTCGTCACCAATGAGCTGCGCTCCTCCGGTGTTGATGGCGATTCCGCCCCCGGACCCGGCGTCATTTCCCACGACGCGATTCTCGTAGATGCGAGAGTCGATGATGCGCGGCGATCCGCCGAGGATGTAGATGCCGCCGCCGCGCACTTGACCGGAGCCGGAGGCGATGGCCGTATTGCTGTAGATTTGGGTATCGCTGATCAGATGATTGCCTTGGGCCAGATACAGGCCCGCACCGTAGGCGAGTTGATCGGCTGCGGGAGCGTGGCGATTGTAGCGGATGATGCTATGGATCACGGTGATCGGATTCGTTGTATCCAGCGAAAGAGCGTGAATGGCGTATTCAATGGTTGCGCCGTCTATCCGCCCTTTGCTGCCCGACTCAAAGCGCAAGCCGTACCAATCCCCCGGTGCGGGCGTGGCCGCTTTTGAGCTGAAAGTGACCGGCCCCTGGATGCGCAATTCGGCTCCGTTTTGCACGATGAACTCTACGTGAGACGGATCGGTGCCGCTGCTGCGGGCGTCGCCGGTGCTCACTTGGATATAAGTGCCCGGCGCAATCGTGATCACCACGCCGGAGGTGATAGTAACATCACCGGTGGCAGTGAGCACGCCGGACCACGTCCCGCTGATCGTTTGCGTGGGCGTGATCGTGTCGCCTGAATGCTGATCCTCACCCAACACCGATTCGGGTTGAGCTTGGAAGGCCATCATGGCCAAAAAAAGTACCCCGGCTAGAATTAAAGAGCTGAGCAGTTTGCTAACATTATGTTTGAACATTTTCCTCCCTCCAAATTTAAGTGATACGCCGCAAGCTCACGTAGGGCAATGAGACTGCGATTCCATAGAGGATGCGCCTCTCAAAAAGACAACAGAGGCATGCAAAAACTGTGGCGGGCATGTAGCGTTGAAACTTGTACTGATCATACCGCCGGGCGGGGGGCAAAAGCGTAACAGATTCATTAATATTTGAATGACGAACGGATAGAAAGCCGTTAGACCTTTTGCCAAGTCGGCAAGCGGGAGTGTGATATGATGGACACGGGAACTTTGGGTTGAGGAGGGTATGATGTTACGGTCATTACGCGGGCGGATGATTTTTAGCCACTTGCTGCCGTTGCTCTTAGTGCTGCCGATCATCGGCTTGTTACTGACGTACTGGCTGAACACGCAGGTGATTCTGGCAGAGTATTCCGATGAGCTGGAGCGGCAAGCGGAACTGGTGGCCATTGCCGCCAGCAGCGTTCCGCAGATCTGGTACGACCCGGAGGTAGCCCAACTGTTTGTGGAGCAAATTAAGCAGAAACTTCCGGTGCGGGTGATGTTGCTTGATCCACAGGGACATCTGCTGGCTTCTACCGATTCCGCCGATCAGTCCCGCATCGGGCAGAAGATAGATGTCCCCTACTTCGACGAGGTGGTGTTGACGCACCGAGTGGTGCGAGTGGGCTACGATAAAAAGCTCCCCAACGATGCGGCGGAAGTGCTGATACCGGTCACCGCCGGGCTATGGCAGCTTGTGGGCGTCATCCGGCTGATCGACCCGCTCTCTAACGTGTACACGCGGTTTGCCCACACCCGCACCTTCATCTTAGGGATCGTGATGGGCGGACTGACGGTCGGCTTCGCGGTAGGCTGGCGGCTGGCGGTGGACTTAGAACGTCCGTTGCGGCATGCCACGGAGGCGATCACCCAGATGGCCGCCGGTCAGCCGCTGCGGACGCTGCCGGAGCAAGGGCCGGAGGAGGTGCGCTTGCTGGTGCGGGCGTTCAACACGCTCACGCGGCAATTGCGCATGCTGGAGCGAACCAGAACGCGCTTGCTGGCGAATCTGGTGCATGAGCTGGGTCGGCCTCTGGGAGCGTTGCTTTCGGCGACGCAGGCGCTGGCCGCCGGCGCGGTGGCCGATCCCAACTTGCGGCAGGAACTGCTCGCCGGCATGGAGGGAGAAATCCGCCGCACGCACCGCTTGCTCGACGATCTGACGCACTTGTACGATAAGGCCGTCGGGCCGCTGGCGTTACACCGCCGCCCCACGCCCTTGAGCGTGTGGCTGCCCGCCGCGCTCAGCCCGTGGCGCGAGGCGGCTCAGGAAAAGGGGCTGGCCTGGGATACGGACATCCCCGCCGACCTGCCACGGGTGCTCATTGATCCGGACCGTATGGCGCAGGCGTTGGGCAACATCGTGAGCAACGCGATCAAGTACACGCCGGAGGGAGGCAGCGTGGCCGTGCTCGCGGGGACGACGGACAAGGTCGTGTGGATCAGCGTGCAGGATACCGGGCCGGGCATCGCCCCGGAGGAACAGGCACGGATTTTTATCCCCTTCTATCGCAGCGCGGCAAGTTCTCGCTTTCCGCAAGGAATGGGGCTGGGTTTGAGCATCGCCCGCGACTTGATCACCGCCCACGGTGGGCACATCACCTTGAAGAGTGCGCCGGGACACGGCAGCGACTTCACGTTGTGGATTCCGCTGGAAGACGCGCCGCAGCCAGCGGCTCTCCCCGCCGCTGATTAGTCTATGGTACAATGCGGGATACCTAGGAAATGGATGCCCGCCGGAAGTTAGGCATCCTCATCAAATGAAAGGAGGCTACGATTATGGCTTACGAATTTTTTAATGACGGCACCCACAAGTGCATACGGTTTGACGATCTGACCAGTGAGAACGAGGTGCAAACCAATCAGAGCTTGATCATCCACGGGGATCGCGGCGTGCTGCTGGAGCCGGGGGGACGGCAATTCTACTCCAAGCTGGTGGCGGAAATTTCCAGCTTCATCCCGCCGCAGCGGCTTGATTACATCATCCTTTCGCACCAGGACCCGGACGTGGGCGCGGGGCTGAACGGCTATCTGCTGATCACCGATGCGAAAATCTGCTTCCCCTCCATCTGGCTGCGCTTCATTCCGGCGTTCTGCACCAAGAGCCTCACCGAGGATCGCATCATCTCGGTGCCGGATCGGGGGATGCGCCTGGATGTCAACGGCGCAGAGCTGATCTTGTTACCGGCGCACTTTTTGCACTCGTCGGGCAACATCCACGTCTACGATACGGTTTCCAAGACTTTGTTCTCCAGCGACCTGGGCGCTTCGCTGATCCCGCCCGATCAGCACTACACCACGGTGGAGGATTTTGACGCGCACCTCAAGTACATGGAAAGTTTCCACAAACGGTACATCCCTTCGGGGAAAGCCTGCCGGCAGTGGGCGGCGATGGCGCGACAGTTGGACATTGAGCGCATCGTTCCGCAGCACGGGGCGATGTTCGAAGGCAAGGAAATGGTGGCGCGGTTCATTGATTGGATTGACAATCTGAAGTGCGGCTTGGATTATGTCACGGAGGGCGGCGCGTATCGCATCCCCCCGGCGTAAGAAGTCCACAGCCCGGCGGCGGGCTTGAGGAGGCAAGATGAAAAGCGATTTGGATCGGTTGATGGCGGAGCGGGGCTTGGACGCGCTGGTGGTGCAAGGCGCGGTACACGGCAATCCTCCATTGTATTATCTGCTCAACGGGGCCGGCTTGACGCAAGCACTGGTGATCAAAAAGCGGAGCGCGGAGCCGCAAGTGATCGTGAACCCGATGGAGCGCGAAGAAGCCGCGCAGATTCCCTACCCTCAAATTCTCAGCACGCGCTATGACTACACCGGCTTGCTGCGGGCGCATCACGGCGACCAACGCGCCGCCTGGGTAGCTTACCTGCGGCGGATTTGCGAGGACCTGGGCGTCCGAGGGCGCGTGGGCTTCTACGGCATGATGGAAGCGGGCGCGGCTTACACGCTGCTCACGGCGTTAGCCGAGGCCGCGCCGGAGATTGAGGTCGTGGGGGAGCTGGAGGACAATGTGATCCTGGCCGCCCGCACCACCAAAGACACCTCGGAGATCGCCCGCATCCGTGAGGTGGGACGGCGCACGATTGAGGTGATCCAACAGACGGTGGCCTTCCTGCAAGCTCACCGCGTGGGCACGGACGAGACCTTGCGCCGCGAGGACGGCGAGGTCTTGACCGTGGGCGAGGTTCACGAGCACATCCGCCATTGGATCGCGCTCCAGGGGCTGGAAGACCCGGAAGGATTCATCTTTGCCACAGGCCGCGACGCCGGAATCCCGCACAGCAAAGGCACGGCGGAGCGTCCGATGAAGCTGGGGGAAAGCATCGTCTTTGACATCTTCCCCCGTGAGGCTGGCGGCGGGTACTTCTTTGATATGACGCGCACCTTCAGCCTGGGCTACGCGCCGGAGCCGGTGGCGCAGTTGCACCGCGACGTGTTGAAGTGCAGCCAAGCAGTCAAGGCGCAATTGGCCGTCGGCGCACCGATCCGCAACTTCCAGCCGCTGACGTGCGAGTTCTTCCAAGCGCGGGGACATCCCACGCCGGCGGATTCCCCGAACACGATGCAAGGCTACGTCCACAGCCTGGGGCACGGCGTGGGGCTGAACCTCCACGAGCTGCCGTTCCTGCGGGACGCGCCGCAGGATGAGGCCGTGTTTGAGCCGGGGCACGTGTTCACCATTGAGCCGGGGTTGTACTATCCGGAGCGCGGTATGGGCTGCCGCATTGAAGACGTGATGTGCATTGACGAGCACGGCGTGGTGCAGAACCTCACGCCGTACCCTTACGACCTCGTGATCCCGATGGAGTGAAGTGGGAAGATGAGCGTGCGGATTTTGGGCATCGAAACCTCGTGCGATGAAACGGCGGCGGCGGTCGTCGAAGATGGGCAGGCCATTCTTTCCAACGTGATCGCCTCGCAAGTGACCTTGCACGCGCAATATGGCGGCGTGTTCCCCGAAATGGCCTCGCGGGAGCACGTGAAGGCGATCACGCCGGTGGTGCAGCAGGCTTTGCGGGAAGCTCACGTGGGATGGTGCGACCTGGACGCCATCGCGGTCACCTACGGGCCGGGGCTGCCCGGCTCGCTGCTGGTGGGGTTGAACTTCGCCAAAGGCGCGGCCTTTGGGCAAGGGCTGCCGCTAGTGCCGGTCAATCACCTGGAAGGGCACTTGTACGCTCACTGGCTGCGCACGGATACGTTGCAGGCCAAGATACTGGATTTCCCGCTGCTGGCGTTGATCGTTTCCGGTGGTCACACGGAGCTGATTTTGATGCGCGATCACGGGCAGTATGAGTACCTCGGCGGAACGCTGGACGATGCCGCCGGAGAGGCCTTCGACAAAGTGGCGCGGATGCTGGAACTGGGGTATCCCGGCGGCCCGGCCATTGAGGCGGCGGCGCGGCGCGGCAATCCACGGGCGTTCGAGCTGCCACGGGCCTGGCTTTCCGATTCCTATGACTTCAGCTTCAGCGGGTTGAAGACCGCCGTGCTGCGGGCTTTGAAAAAATACAACGGCCCGCGTCCGGCGCACCTGGTGGAAGATATGGCGGCTTCGTTCCAAGCGGCGGTGGTGGAAGTGCTGGCGGAAAAGACCGCTCGCGCGGCGCGGGAGTTCGGCGTGAACTCGGTGCTGCTTTCCGGCGGCGTTTCGGCCAACACGGTGTTGCGTCAAGCGGTGCGCACGCGCGTCACCGAGCCGGTGTACGCGCTGCCGCTGGTTTTGTGTACCGACAATGCGGCGATGATCGCGGCGGCGGGCACATATCGTTTCCAAGAGGGCGTGCGGGCGGATTGGGACTTGGACATCGCGCCGGGGCTGCCGCTGGCCAAACGATCCGCCTGAAGCCCTGACGGCTTTTGGCAACCTGCCCCGACAAACGTCGGGGCATATTTTTAGGAGGGAGTTTATGGATTACGAGCAATTGGCGGAAGAGATCACTTCGTGGATGCGGATGTATGCCGCCCAGGCCGGGGCCTGGGGATACGTGGTCGGCTTGAGCGGGGGCATTGATTCGGCGGTGACGGCCTCCTTGGCCGTGCGGGCGGTGGGCCGCGAGCACACATTGGGCGTCCTGCTGCCCTGCCACAGTCAGGCGGAAGATGCCGAGTTCGCGCGGCTGGCCGCCGATTCATTGGGGCTTGAGCCGCTGCTGGTGCAGTTGGACGAGCCGTATGACTGTTTGCTGGCCGCGCTGCCCGACGGCACGCCGATGGCGAAGGCGAACGTCAAGCCGCGCCTGCGGATGACCGCCTTGTACTACCTGGCGCAGTCGCGGGGCTATCTGGTGGCCGGCACCGGCAACCGCGCCGAGATTATGGTGGGCTACTTCACCAAGTACGGCGATGGCGGCGTGGATATGGAGCCGTTGGGAATGCTCTACAAGCGCGAGGTGCGGGCGTTGGCCCGCGTGCTGGGCGTGCCGGAGCCGATCATCACCCGCCCGCCGACGGCGGGCTTGTGGGCCGGTCAGACCGACGAGGGCGAATTGGGAATGAGCTACGATGATCTGGACGCCATCCTGGCGGCCTTGGACGAAGGACGAGAGCCGGATGCCGATCCGCGTCTGGTGGCGCAAGTCCGCCGGATGGTGACGGCGGCAGCGCACAAGCGCGAGATGCCGCCGTCGTTTCCGGTGCGTCGCTAAAAAACCCGCC
>WFQZ01000260.1 GCA_015486785.1 Thermoflexales bacterium | reverse complement strand
CCAGTAGATGGGACAAGATGACCCCAACGATGCTTCCTCCTATCGTCAACGCCAGCAACATAACACCGGTCAGAATAAATCTGGACATAAACCTCTCCTTGGTTGACTTATTGCGTGCCTCGCGCCCGCGATGGCTGCTCCTAACGGAAGGTATTAGCGGCAGCGGCGACGAACGTGACTCTCCGCGCGGCGGTGGCCGTTGTCCGCCACACACAATGTTGGGCACGCATCACAACCCACGCCAACACCTCTTGAAAGGCACCCCTCTTTCCCTCTGCTCTGCTTCCGTGCCTCTTGCAGTGCGCACTCACATAGCAAAAAAGGCCTGACCGTGCCGGGTCAGACCTTTTTGGTGGGCGGTACAGGACTCGAACCTGTGACCTCCTCCGTGTAAGGGAGGCGCTCTAACCAACTGAGCTAACCGCCCGATCACGGCGCAATCATAGCCGATTTTGTGAGACGGTCAACTGCGGGATCATTGACACGCATCCCCTTTCCATTACAATCCGCCCATCTTTCAGCCACCTCACCCCGCCAAGGGGAACTTCAACGGAGGAATTATGACCAAGAAATTCACCAGCGATGAAATTCGCCAGATGTTCCTGGATTACTTCGCCCAGCACGAGCATACGATTGTCCCAAGTGCCAGTTTGGTGCCGCAAGACGATCCTACTTTGCTCTTCACCAATGCCGGGATGAACCAGTTTAAGGATGTGTTCCTCAATACCGGGACACGCCCGTACACCCGCGCCGCCGATACCCAGAAGTGCATGCGCGTGGCCGGAAAGCACAACGATTTAGAGGATGTAGGGCGGGACGGCACGCATCACACGCTCTTTGAGATGTTGGGGAATTGGTCTTTCGGCGACTACTATAAAAAGGAAGCGATTGCCTGGGCCTGGGACTTGCTGACCCGCGTCTACGGGCTGCCCAAAGATAAGTTGTGGGTCACGGTGTTTGAAGATGATCACGGCGATTTGGGGCGTGATGCGGAGACGGCGGAATTCTGGCGCACGCAGACCGACATCAACCCGGAGCATATCCTCTACTTCGGGCGCAAGGATAACTTCTGGGAGATGGGCGACACCGGCCCGTGCGGCCCGTGCAGTGAAATCCACCTAGATCGCGGGGCGGAGGCTTGCGACAAGCAGGATGAGCCGGGGCACGTGTGCGCGGTCAATGGGAACTGCGCCCGCTTCATTGAGCTGTGGAATCTGGTCTTCATCCAGTACAACCGCCACGCCGACGGGACGCTCGATCCGCTGCCGGCGCGGCACGTGGATACCGGCATGGGCTTTGAGCGGCTGACCGCCGTCCTGCAAGAGCAACTTTCCAACTACCGCACCGACTTGTTCTGGCCGATCATCCGGCGGACGCAGGAAATGGCCGGGCAGAGTGACGAGGAACGGGAGCAAAACATCGTCGCCTACCGCGTGATTGCCGATCACATCCGCGCCGTCACCTTCTTGGTAGGCGATGGGGTGCTACCGGCCAACGACGGGCGCGGCTATGTGCTGCGGATGGTCTTGCGCCGCGCGGTGCGCTTTGGGCGGCAACTGGGCTTCCAGAAGCCTTTTATGGCCGAGCTGGCCGACCTGGTCATCCAGATGATGGGGCACGTCTTCCCCGAACTGCCGCAGCGGGCCGAGTTCATCAAGGCCACCGTGACCGCCGAGGAAGAGCGATTCCTACGCACGCTGGATCGCGGGCTGATGCGCATGGACGAGATTATGGCCCGCGCACAGCAGCAAGGCCAAAAAGTCATCCGTGGCCAGGACGCCTTCTTCCTGCACGATACGTTGGGGCTGCCGTTGGAGGTGACGCGCGACATCGCCGAGGAACACGGCTTCACCGTGGACGAGGCCGGGTATCACGCGGCACGCCAGGCGCAGCAAGCTCGCGCCCGCGCCGCCGGCGAATTCCAGATGGAAACGGACGAGCACGCCCTGCTCTATCCCACACTCTACGAGTGGATCTCCTCCCAGCGCACGCGCCCCTTGGGCTACGATCCGTATGCCGGGACGACCGTTGAGCACACGCACGTGGTGGGCATCATCCGTGGAGACGCGATCAACGGGCATGCGCAGGCCGGGGACAAGGTGGAATTGGTGCTCGAACATACCTGCTTCTACGTAGAATCGGGCGGCCAGGTCAGCGATACCGGGCGCATCTTCGGGGAGGATTGGGAAGTGATTGTGGAGGACGTCCGCCGTCCGCTGGAAGGGCTGATCGTCCACATCGGGCGCGTGGTGCGGGGCGAGCTGCGCTTGGGCGAACGGGCCACGGCGGAAGTGAATGCCGCGCGGCGATGGGACATTATGCGCAATCACACGGCCACGCACTTGCTGCACAAAGCCTTACGTCAAGTGCTGGGCAATCACGTGGCGCAAGCCGGATCGCTGGTTGAGCCGGCCCGCTTGCGCTTTGACTACAACCATGACCGTCCTCTGCAGGCCGAAGAGCGGGCGGCGGTGGAGCGCATCGTCACCGAGGCGATCTTGGCCAACTACGAGGTGCAGGCACGCGAGGAAAAGTACCGCGACGCGCTGGCGCAAGGCGTGATCGCGCTCTTCGGTGAAAAATACGGCGACGTGGTGCGCGTGCTGCGCGTCGGCGATGCGGAGCATCCGTTTAGCCAAGAATTGTGCGGCGGAACGCACGTCCACCGCACCGGCGACATCGGGTCGTTCCTCATCGTGTCCGAAAGCGGCATCGGGGCCGGCGTGCGGCGCATTGAGGCGGTGACCGGACGGGGCGCACTGCTCGCGGTTCAAGCTCTGCGGGCGCGGCAAGAGGAAGCAGCGGCGCAGCTCCACTGCCCGGCGAACGAGGTAACGAAGCACATCGCCCGCTTACAAGCGGAGCTGAAATCCGCCCAAAAAGAGGTGGAGCATCTGACGCAACAACTGGCACGGGGCGAGTTCCAAGCCCTGCTGGACAAAGTGATCATGGTTGAAGGCGTACCGGTGCTGGCGGCCCAGGTCAACGCGCCGGATGCCGACACTTTGCGCGAGATGGCCGACTGGTTCCGCGACGTGCGCCCGGAGGGCGTGGTCGTGCTGGGCGCGATCATCAACGGCAAGCCGCAGCTCATCGCGGCCACGAGCAAGGCCACGGCCCGCGAGCGGGGCATTCACGCCGGGAAGCTGGTCAAGCAAGTGGCGCGGATCGTGGGCGGCGGCGGCGGCGGGCGTCCCGATATGGGGCAGGCCGGCGGGCGGCACGCCGACAAGCTCGGCGAGGCGTTAGCGCAAGTGCCGCAATTGCTCGCGGCGATGCTCGCCTAGCCAACGGCGAGCCAATAAAAAAGCCGACCTGTTCAGGTCGGCTTTTTAGTTTGCCCCAAGCTACACTTTTTTGTCGTAGAGCCGATAGGTGCGGTAGAGCTTGCCGCCGAAGTTGATCGCGGTCTGCCGCATCGGGGTATTGTTCTCCAGCACCCACGAGATCTCGCCCCACTTGTACCCCCGGCGCAGGCTGCCCAGCAGTGTCTCCATAAACAACACCGCATCCACGCCCCGCCCGCGATACTCCTCAATCACGCCGCCGGCGTAAGCGCGGATGATCGTCACGCTGCGGCGAATCTTCCACCAGTACAAGAGCTTCGCTATCGTCCACCACTCAGGCACGCCGGGGCGCGGGTAGGCCTTGAGCAACGGCTGGTTCAGGTCGGGGAGCGGGAGCATCGCTCCCACCGGACGGCCATTCTTCTCGGCGAAGAAGATGGTATGAGGATCAATGAATGCCTTGAGCGCACCGATCTCGTGCTCTAACTCCGCCTCGGTGAGCGGCACAAAGCCCCAATTTTTGGCCCAGGCGGCATTGTAGATTTCCTTGAATCGCGCCGCTTCAGCGTCGAAGTCGCGCATGTTCATCGGGCGGACGGTGATATTCATGCGCTCCTGCACCTTGCGCGTCACACGGAACACTTTGGGGTTGATCTCCGGGGCCTGTTCCGGGGGCAGCGATCCATCGGCCAACCCGTGCAGCTTCCGCAAATCCACCATGTAGGCGAGCAAATCCATCGCTTTGGTGTAGCCGTATCCCTCAATGTAGTCCACGTAGTAACGCGGGTTGTAGGTCATCAAAGCACGCGGCGGGCCATCCCAGCCGTCCACCAGCAACCCCACTTCCTCGTTGGTGGAGAAACTCGCCGGGCCGCGAGCCGTATCCATGCCCTCGTCTCGCAAGAACGACTCCACCGTCTCCAACAGCGCGTCCGAGGCTTCCCGATCTTGGAGCACTTCGTACAGCCCGAAGAAGCCCACTTTGTCGTTCCAGTGCTGATTGTGGGCGTAGTTGACGATGCCGGCGATGCGTCCCACGATCTTGCCGTCGCGCCGGGCCACAAAGTAACGCACTTTGGCGTGCTGGTGAAAAGGATGCCGTTGCGGGTCGAGGAATTCCTCGCGTTCGGAAAGAAGCGGCGGGACCCAGTAAGGGTCATCCCGATACACTTCCCATTGGAACTCGATAAATTCACGGCGTTCTGCTGCTGTTTCCACCGGGGTAATTTCCAATTTGCCGACCATAAATCCTCCTCACGATGATGAAATGAACTCCGACTTGTGCTCGTGGATTAACACGAGCCGCTAAGCGTAGATTATAGAACTTTTTCGCGGCAAGGATACTCGGCGGCTTGGCGATCCGCAATTCGTGGGTATGATAGTTTCCATCTTAGCCTCGGAAGCAGCAGATATGAAGTCGGAATTGGAAAACGTAGCTTATCCTCGTCGTCGTCTCGTGCGGCGTGCCCTGCGCTATTTGATCCACGCTGCTTTGCAGCCACTGGCGCGGGTGGAAATCGTGGGCCGCGAGCACATCCCGGAATCAGGCCCCTTGCTCATCGTAGCCAACCACTTCAGCTTCCTTGATCCGGTGCTGGTGATCCACTCGCTCCCCTGGCCGGTGGAGTTCCTGGGCGGATTCCGCATGCCCAACGCGCCCGATCTGGTCACGTGGATACCCAAGCTGTGGGGCTACTATCCGCTCTTCCGCGGCACCGGCGCGACGCGCTCGCTGCGCATCGCCGAAGCGATCCTCCGGCAGCGAGGCATCATCGGCATCTTCCCTGAGGGGGGGAATTGGGCCACCGTGCTCCGTCCGGCGCGACCCGGCACGGCCTTCCTGGCGACGCGCACCCACGCCCGTCTGCTTCCGGTGGGGCTGAGCGGCCTGGTGAACCTTTTGCCGCGCTGGCGACCGGGGAAACGCGGGCATGTGCTCGTGCGGATCGGGGAGCCGTTTGGCCCTTATGAAGTCCGGGCACGCGGGCGGGAGCGACGGCGGCGGTTGAACGAGATCGGGCACGAGATTATGCGGCACATCGCCGCCTTGCTGCCGCCGGAACGGCGCGGGCACTACTCAGACGATCCGGAGATCCGCGCCGCCGCGCAGGGCACGGAGAAGTATCCTTGGGCCGAGGCCACGGAGACGGAATTATGAACATATCATGGAGGCACAAATGAGCGCAAACACGGCACCGACCGTTACCCGCCGCGAGCGGTGGGCCTGGTACTGGTATGACTTCGGCAACTCGGCTTACGCCGCCGTGGTGCTGCTGGCGGTATATTCCGCCTACTTCAAAAATCACGTGGTAGGCGGCACGGAGGGCACCAAGCTCTGGGGGTACTCAGTCGGCGCGGCGATGCTCATCGTTGCCATCATCTCGCCTTTCTTGGGAACGTTGGCGGACTTTTCAGGGACGAAGAAGCGGCTGTTGTTCGGCTTCACGGCGATGGCGACCATCTTCACTGCGGCGTTGTTTTTCGTGCAAGCGGGCGATGTCTTTTTGGGCATGCTGTTCTTCATCCTCGCCGAGACCGGCTATCGCAGTGCGCAGGTCTTTTACAACAGCCTCTTGCCGGAGATCGCCTCGGCGGATGAACTGGGGAAGGTCTCCGGCACCGGATGGGCCATCGGCTCTGCCGGTGGCATCCTGTGCCTGCTGATCATCCTGCCGCTGATTATGATGATCCCCGGCACGTTTATGGTGCGCCTGTCGCTGGTGATCACGGCGGTGTTTTACGCGGTCTTCTCGCTGCCGCTGTTCCTGTGGCTCAAGGAACGGGCTGCTCCCCGCCCTCTGCCGCACGGGGCGACGATCCTCAGCCTGGGATGGGAGAGATTGCGCACCACGGTCGGGAAGGCGCGCCAGTTCCGTGAGTTCATCAAGTTCATCATCGCCTTCCTCATCTACAACGACGGGGTGATTATGGCCCTGAATTTCGCGGCGATCATCGGGGCGGTGCTGTTCGGAATGACGCAACAGCAACTCATCGTGTTCGTGGTTCTGGTGCAGGCCACCAATGTCATAGGGGCGTATGCGTTTGGGCACTGGGCCGACCGTTTCGGCAGCAAAATCACACTCATCGCGGCGATTCTTACGATGTTGGCCGCCGTGAGCGCGATGGCGTTAGCGCAAACCACGACCGTGTTCTACATCATCGGGGCGGTGGCGGGATTCGGGATGGCCGGGGTGCAGTCACTAAGCCGCACGATGGTGGGCCAGCTCAGCCCGACCGGGCAGAGTGCGGAGTTTTACGGGTTCTTCGCCGTGGCCGGGCGGACTTCGTCCTTCATCGGGCCGACGGTCTACGGCTGGGTGGCCGTGGAGGTCGCAGCGTGGCATCGCGCCCAGGGAATGGAGTCGCTGTTGGCCGAGCAGATGGGGCAACGGGTCGCCATCCTGACCATCGGGGCGTTCCTGTTGCTGGGGTTGGGGCTGCTCCTCAGCGTCAAGACCCGGAAAATAAAAACGACGCGGGAGCATGCGCTGCCCGCGTCGCCGCCAACTTCTGGCTAGATTTCCGGCAAGGCCGGGAATTCGTCCATCGCCGCGTACACAATGCCCACCAGGCCCGGCCCGGTGTGCGCGGCGAGCACCGGCGCGATCTGACAGGGGGGAAGCCAGGCGCAATCAAAGGTCTGATCCATCCGCCGATGCACAATCTCCGTGCCTTCCAGGTAATTCCCGTAGGGCAATTGCACGCGCAAGGCCGTGCCCGGCGGATGATCCTCCGCCACGATGTCAACCAGCTTGAGCAAAGCCCGCTTCAAAGTGCGCACCTGCCCCCGCTGATAGTACTTGCCGTTCTCTTTGTCCACCGCAATGAAGGGCTTAACCTTGAGCAGCGACGCCAGCAGCCCCTTGATGTGGCTGATGCGCCCTCCGTGAATCAGATACTTGAGCGTGCTCAAGGTGTAGACGGTGCGCGTGGCGGCCCGCACTTGCTCCAGCAGCTCTATCGTGCGCTCCATTGACCAGCCGGCTTTGGCCGCTCGCGCTGCTGCTTCTACGTGCCATCCTTCCGCCGTAGAAAGTGTCTTCGTGTTGAAGAAAGTCACGTGGGCTTCTGGGACCATCTTCGCCGCCTCACGGGCAATCTCAAACGTGCCACTCAACCCAGAGGAGATATGCACCGAGAGGATCTCCGGGTCCGTTTTGGCCAGCTCACGGTACACTGCCGCGAACTCGCCCAGGGCCGGGAGCGAAGTCGTGGGCATCCCCGAAGCGGTTTTCAGCAGTTCGTAGAACTCTTTGGCGTCGATATCAATACCACTCCGATACGTGATGCCGTCCAAGGTGATGATCTGCGGAACGACGTGAATCTCCAGTCCTGCCGCCTGCTCCGGCGTCAAATCACAAGCTGAATCAGTTACGATTTTCATCGTTCCACCTCACGCCTCGCCCGCAGCCTCTTGTTTACGCACATAAGCGGGCAGTTTGATCATCACTTTGGTGTAATGATCCGCACCGACACTGAGCACCACCACGCCGCCCATATCGTCGCAGAACTTCTGCGCGGTCAGTATGCCGATCTCCGGCTCCTCTTCCCCTCCGGCGATGAGGGAGGAACGGGTGGTAATTTCTCCCGATAGAGGCTCTTTGCCCGCCGTGATCTCAAAGTTGAGCCAGCTAGAGCCATCCAACCGCTCGCGGGAAGCGACCAAAGCCAACTCACGGCCTTCGGTGCCGCGTGAAGCGTAGAACAGCACGCTCAGCAAAATCCAGCGCACCTCCGAAGCGTCGGCCTTCATCGTCCCCAGATCGCGCACGCCGGAAACGGTTAAAGTGTGCTCGTGCCGCGCCAAAATTGGCTGCGCCGTGGTCATCACATCGCCCAGCAACGCAGCCACGTCGAACACCTCCGGGTACAGATCGGACTTTCCCGTGTCGGCTTTGGCCACTTCAAAGACATCGTTGATCATTGCGAGCAGCTTCCGCCCGCCCTCGTAAATGGAGGTCAGGTCTTGCTGCTGGAATTCGGTGATCGGGCCGTCAATCCCTTTGAGGATCACCTTGGAGAAGCCGGTGATGGCGTTGATGGGCGTCTTGAGGTCGTGCCCCATCTTGGACATCGCGTCCATGTTGAATCGCTTTTCTCGCGCCGCCTTTCCGAAGAAGTACCCGGCGATGCATGCTCCTAGCGACTCAATCAGTCGAGGTTGCAGCAACAAAGTCTCCTCTTCCGTCAACCCCTGGAGCAACTCCCCGGATAGTAACCGCAGCACCTCCAACAAGGCCGGTAGTTGGAAATTATCCAGCACCACCAATTGCTCACCCACTTTTATCGCTGCGGAAGGATCGAAATCGGATGCGGTCATCGTGGTGATCAACACGCCGACGTGCTCGGTGAAATCGCCCAGGTGCTCGTCAATGTCAAAGCGGATCGGCGAGATGGATTGCAACAGCGCGAGCCAGGCATGTGCGATCTCTTGCCGTCGGGCATACAAGGATTGATAAATGTGTTCGTACAGTGAATTTTCCATAAGCCTCCCCCTACTTTCCGGCTCTAGCCACAGGCTGAACGAGGTGAATTAACGCTTCCATCATATCACGTAACCATAAAAGTGGGAAGTCAAGATAGTTTCCCAGGCTAACTGATTTCCGTCATATCATAGCAGGTAGTTTATCACTACCATTTTTATACCGAAAGTTTTATACTACAGGAAAGTTGAAGTGAGCGATATTCATAGCAACGCTCACGAAAACTTTTCCTCCTTTCCTTGGCTGATGGCCCTTCGGAATCCCCCGTCCGAAGGGCCACCTTGTTTGAAGAGGCAACGGCACCAAGCCGTGCTCCAGTTCCGCGTCAGTGTCCAGCACCCGATCTTCCGTATCCGGCACGACGGGCGTCGGCGGGGGTAAGATCCCAATTTCTTGCAACATGTAGGCAATGCCGCCACACGCGATCATGCCCACGTTACAGAGAATGCAGAGCAGCAGAAAAGACAGCAAGGAAGCCGTCTGCTTGAACCGCCGCACAGCGCGGCGATGCCGCCGCACTGTGCGGTGATGCCGTAGCCATTCCAATGGCCAATCATATATCCAATCCTGTAGCCATTCAAGGAACAAATCTAGCCAGACCATTTCATCTCTCCTGACACTCTACTTCACGAGGCGACCAGACTGTAACCCGTGCGCCGTCTAGCACCACGCAATCGTCGGTGTGAATAAGCTCTACGGGAATCTGATCCACCATTGGAATTTCGGCGATGATCGCGCCCACGGCGACGATTGGCTCGCTCTCTGCATTGAGGATCGCCAGCGGAGCGCAGTGGTTGCGGGCCAGTTGATAAATCACGTAAGAGCCGACGGTGCTGCCTTTGCCGGAGGGGAAAACCAAGATGCGTCCGGCCACCGATTGCCCTTCCAGCGGATGGCCGCGCTCGGTGACGATGCCGGTTTCGCCGTCCACGCCACCCAAGAAGCCAATCGGTTCAGGGGAAACCAGAGCGCGTCCGTCTGCCCGCCCTTCCTTGA
>WFQZ01000259.1 GCA_015486785.1 Thermoflexales bacterium | reverse complement strand
CGCCGGTGCTGCTCTATCTGGCAGCGGCGGGCGTGGGCACGCTGGGGATCGCCGATGGCGACACGGTGAGTTTGTCCAATCTCAACCGGCAGATTCTCTACACACCGGCGGATGTGGGGCGCGTGAAGGCCGAGGTCGCGGCGCGGCGATTGCAGGATTTTGCCCCGCAGGTGCAGACGCGGCCTTATCCGGCGTATGTGCAAGCGGCGGATGTGGCGTTGTTGCGCGAGTACGATGTGATCGTTGAGGCGTGCGATAGTCTGGCAGCCAAGGCGATGGTCAATGAGCTGAGTGTGGCGGCGGGCAAGCCGCTGGTGTGGGGCAGCGTCTCGCGCTTTGAAGGGCAGTTGGGCGTGTATCGCCCCGGGCACGCCTGCCGACATTGCATCTTCCCCACGATGCCCGCGCCGGGCACCGTGCCTTCTCCGGCGGAGTTGGGAGTCGTGGGCGCGGCTGCCGGGGTGATCGGATCGTGGCAGGCTTTGGAGGCTCTCAAGGTGCTGTTGGGAGTCGGCCGGCCGCTGGTGGATCGCATTTTGTTATGGGACGGTCTGCATCACACTTGCGACGTGGTGCAGGTGTCCCGTGATCCGGCCTGCGCCGTCTGTGCGGCTCACTCCGCCGACTGACCGCGCTCCACCCGACGCCACAGCAGCACGAACATCGCCGCCGAGATCGCTCCGATGACGAAGGCCGCGTACCAGACGAAGCGGGGATCGGTGTTGTCCATCACCAGGCCGGCGAGCAGCGGGCCGATGGCCGACGGAATGACCCAACTGAACTCGAAGACGGCCATGTAACGTCCCCGCATAGTCCCCGGCGCAAATTCCGCAACCAAGGCTTGGCTGGTGGGGGAGGCCAGCATTTCACCACTGGTGAGCACGATCACGGCTACGATGAACCAGCCATACGAGGCGACCAGGCCGAACATCCCGAATCCGATGGCGTACAGCATCGCGCCGACGGCCATCACCAGCAAGGGCGGATATTTTACGGTCCGCCGGGTGATGGGGAATTGGAGCAGCACCACCAAGAAGGCGTTGAGGCTGAGCAGGTAGCCGAAGCCGCGCGGCGGGATGCCTTGCGTATCCCGCAGGTAGACGGCCAAGGTTGATCCCATCTGCATCGCTACCAGGCGCATCAAGATACCGGCAGCCATAAAAAGCATGAACGCCGTGTTGCGCAGCACGATGCCGTACCCCTGGAAGGTCTCCTGTAAGGTTTGCTCGCTTAGGTTCGTGGCCGTTTCCGGCAGTTTCCAGAATACGAAGATGGCGGTGAGCGTGCTGAGGACGGCATCGCCGATGAAGACCGTCATATAGGAGTAGCTGATGAACATCCCGCCGAGCGCGGGGCCGATCACGACGGCCAGGTTGGCGACCACGCGCAGGATGCCGAATCCTTGGGCCCGCTGCTCACCGGGCAGGAGATCGGCCATCATCGCTTGTTGCGCCGGGCCGCCCAGGTTGGAAAACAGCCCTACGAAGATAGCCAACGTGAAAAATGTGGCGTAGGTGTTGATCAGCCCCATCAGCAAGCTGCTGAGGCCGCTGATGAGCAGCCCGGCAAGGAGCATAGTCTTACGCCCGATGCGGTCGGTCAGTGCGCCGCCGACCAGTCCGCCCGCTACGCTGGTGATGGAGTACACGGTGAAGATGAATCCCACTTCGGTCATCCCCACGCCGAATTTTTGGGTGATGTAGAGCGAGAAGAAGGGGAAGATCATTGAGCCGCCCAAGCGATCCACGAATAACGCCCCGATGAGTATCCAGAATGGTTGAGGGTATTCGTGGTACAGGGTACGCGCTCGCGCGAGAAGATTTTTGTGCTTCATTGGGTCTCTCCCAGGGTTGCGGATAGGAATTGCACGATGCGGCGGGCTTCTGCCCGGAAACTCGCCAGCATCAGCCCGTAGGTGAGGACGAAGATCACCGCGCTGGTCAGGGGGCTGATCCAGATTTCGGGCACCAGCAGCCCGATGAAGAAGATCTGAATCCAGAACAAGGCCCAAATCGCTTGCAAGGCCAACACGAGCAGTTTGGGGCTGATCAGCACGCGCACGGAGGCCCCCGAATCTTCTGCTTGCACGCGGCCTTGGACTACGGGCAGGAAGTAGTTGGTGTAGTTGATCGCGCGGCGGAAGCGGAATAGTTCGCCTTCGACGGTGCCGCGATAGCCGATGGATTTTGTGGGCGCGGGCGCGGATTCCTTCAGCAGAGCGCGGTCAAGGCGGCGCAATATCTGAGGGGAAGGTTGCGCCACATGCCACGTGCGCCGCACATACGGAAATAAAATCACGTTCATGGTCAGCTCCTACCGGAAATTTATGCAGCTTATCATAACGGGTTCATTGGATGGGGCAACCGACCGGGCTTTGATTTTAGTGCGGGCTGTGCTAGACTGGCTTTGATTCAGTGCCTATGGAGAGGGTTATGGAAATGGCTCGGAATACAGAAGGTCAGAAATCCTCGCGTGATGCTTGTATTCTCTCGCTGCAGAGCGGGCTACAGGAAGCGATCTTCGCATTTTCCATGCCCGCAGGCCGTCTGGTGGCGCTGAACGATACGGCCCTCACATTCTGGGGATTCCAGGAGCCGCTTGACCGTGCTTCTTGGGACAAGCTGACGCTGGAGCATGTCTTTGGGGCTGAAGTAGCCGCTACGATTCAAGATGCTTGTGCGCGGCGGACGTCCGTCACCGTGGAAGCCGAGTTGCCCACGATACAGACTCCTGAATCCTGGGAAATTGTCGTGGAATGTGCCCCAGGGCCGTCGGTGCGATATGTGCTCGTTACGGCGCGGCTCTCCGCTGCCTGGCGGGGCGTGCGTGAGCACCTCGCGGATTGCTGTGATAATTTCCGGATGTTCTTCGATGCTCTGCCGGGCATGGTGTGCCTCAAGGCCGGAGACGGCCACTGGATTGACGCGAATCAAGCCGTAAGAGATATGTTGGGGCTGAAGGATTTTTCCTATCGCGGCTTGACTAATGAAGAGGTGGCGGATTTACTCCCTCATTATGGCGATGTGTTGCGCTCTTGTTCTCAACAAGAGGAGCTGGCCTGGGAGCAAGGGAGTGTTCAGAAGGCGCAGGAGCGGCACCCCTTACCCAATGGGAAAACCATACAATTGGAGGTGGTGCGTCACCCGCTGTTTTACCCAGACGGACGGCGGAAGCTGCTCTTGGTGTGGGCGCAGGACATTACGGAGAAGGTCGAGGCTTTACAATCGCTGAATTACCTTGAAACGCGCTATCGCTGGCTCTTGGAGCGGATGCAGGACGCGGTTTACATCCTCAAGGATTACAAGCTGGTCTTTGTCAATGGCGCGTTTTCTCGACTGGTGGGCTATCCGGTGGCGGAGCTTCTGGGACGGGACGCACGAGACCTTGTCGCTCCGGAGGATCGGGAACGGACTTTCTCTTTCTACCGCCGGAGATTGTCCGGCCAGCCGGCCCCCTTGGAGTATTCGCTGCGGCTTCTGCATCGGGATGGTCACCGCGTGCCGGTGGATCTCAGTGTCACGCTCATTCACTACCAGGGTGATATTGCCGTGATGGGCACGCTTCGGGACGCTTCGGCGCGGCTGGCGTCGGAGGAACTGGATCGCCGCAAGCGGCTTCAGTTCCGTGAGCAACATCAAGCTCTGGTGCGGATGAGCACGGAAGCGGCGTTGGTGGAAGGAGACCTCGAAACCGGCTTGGCGATGATCGCCCGCTTGACGGCTGACGTCCTGGGGGTGGCGCAGGTGGGAATTTGGCGCATTCTGGCCGATGAGTACACGGCAGTGTGCTTGGTGTCATACGCGGATGGGCAGCCGGTGGATTGCCGGGATTCAGCCATTAACTTAGAGCAATATCCTCGTTATTCCGCCGCGCTCTATGCCGGCCTGATGTTGGACGTTGAAAATGTGCGTGAAGACCCCCGCACTTCGGAGCTGACGAAGGATTATTGGGAGCCTTACGGCGTCCGGGCCTCCATTGAAGTCCCCATCCGCATTCACGGGGAGGTGGCGGGGATTCTGTGTTGTGAGCACACCGAAATCCGTAAGTGGTCCCCCGATGAAAGTTGGTTCGCCGGGCAGGTTGCCGAGTTGATCGCGCAAGCCTTCTTGAGTGATGACTTGCGCAACAAAACTCAAGCGTTGGAGCGGGAGAAGGCCAGCCTGGAGATGTTGTACCGTTTGAGCCGTCAACTGAACAGCAGTTTGGTGTTTCAGGAGGTTGCGCAACAGGCTCTGGAGGAATTGTGCTCCTTTTTCGAGGGCGTGCGCGGTCTGTTGTTATCACTGGATCGTTCCGGGCAGCGGATGGTGCTCGCGGCGTCCTTCGGCTACGATCAGGAAGGCAAGGAGCTGTTGCAACAGTTCATCGCCGGTCTGGGCGTGGGCGTCCAAGGCTGGGTAGCACAGACGCGCCAAGTAATGATTGCTGAGGATGTGCGGAACGATCCCCGCTGGGCTGTGATCCCGGGGCTGGATGAGGATATTCGCTCGGCGGTGAGCCTCCCGCTGCTGCGCGGAGATAATTTGCTGGGCATTTTGACCATTTGCAGCCCGACTCTGGGGTATTTCCACCAAGAGCACCTTAAGCTCCTGGAGTCGGCTGCGGCCACGATAGCGATTGCGTTGGATAATGCGCGGCTTTTTGAATCGGAACGCACCGAACGCGAGTGGGCCGAGGCTTTGGAGGTTGCTACTTCGCTGGTCAACCGCTCGCTGGACTTGGACGAGGTCTTGGATCGCATTTTGAAGCAAGTCTCGCGGGTGGTGCCCGGCGATACTTTCAATGTGATGTTGGTGGAAGGCGATCACGCGCGGGTGGTACGTTGGCGTGGCTATGAGCATCTGCATGTGCATCCTTCTTCGGCTAAACCTATCGCTTTGCAGCAGTACCCGAACTTGATGCGTATGTTGCGCTCCGGTGAGCCGGTGGTCATTGGAGATACACGCCGCGCTTCTGAGTGGATCAGCTCCGTCGAGACGGAATGGCGGCGATCCTACGTCGCCGCGCCGATCCAGGTGGAAGGGGAGACGGTGGGCTTCTTGAATGTCAACGGCTTGCGGGCCTACCAGTTCAATGCGCAAGATGCCCAGCGGCTCAAGGCTTTCACCTCTCACGTGGCGATGGCGATTCAGCATGCGCGGCATTTCCAGCAAAAGGTGCGTTACGCAGAAGAGCTGGAGCGCGTCGTTCAGCAACGTACCTTGGAACTGGCCGCCAAGACCGAGTGGCTGGAGGCCGTGTTGGAGAGCACCACCGACGGCATCGTGGTTGTGAATAGCGATGGCTACATTGTGCAATCGAACCGTGTGGCCCAACGTTGGCTGAGCCAGACACTTTCTCCGCTGGACGCGGAGCGATTGCGCCAGAGCATCCGCCTGTTGTCCCAGTCGGTTCATGGACATCCCACTTCGTTGATCCTGGAACTGACCGGATTGGACCTGGAACTGAGCGCGGCTCTGGTGCAGCAAGCGGAGTTAAAAGAGTCCGCCACGGTGGTCGTTTTGCACGATGTGACGCATCTCAAGGCCTTGGAGCGGATGAAATCCGAGTTTATCAGCAATGTTTCCCACGAGTTGCGCACGCCGGTCACCTCCATTCGGCTGTACGTGACGCTGTTGCGTCGCCATTCCCAAAATTGCGCCCCCCGTTACCTGGAGGCGTTGGAGCGGGATTCCGTGCGTTTGGTGGACTTGGTGGCCAACATTTTGGAAATTTCGCGCATTGACGCCGGGCGATTGAGCCTCTCGCCGCGAGACACCGATCTGGATCGTTTGGTGCTCACAATTCTGGAGGCCCATCATCTGCTGTTTGAAAATCACCAGTTGGCGATAGAGACCCAGTTATCCTTGGGCGTGCGGCAAGTCCGGTTGGATGCGGAGAAAGTTTCGCACGTGTTGAATAACGTCATTGACAACGCGATCAATTACACTTCGCCGGGGGGCAAAATCACGGTGAAAACGTATGAGGCCTGTGAAAGTGAGCGTCATTGGGCCGTCATAGAGATTTCTGACACCGGCATGGGCATTCCCGAAGATGAATTGCCCTATGTTTTTGAGCGATTCTTCCGAGGTCAGGAGCCGCAGCGGCGGCAAATTCAAGGTAGCGGGTTGGGGTTGGCCATCGTCAAAGAGATCGTCGAATTGCATGGCGGATATGTGCGCGTGCAGAGTGAAGCGCAACGAGGCACTACCTTTACCATCGGCTTCCCGATGGATGATAATTCATCCTTGGTGTGTGTGCCGGAAAATGAGCCGGTTCGCAAAGTATCAGATCATCAACAGTAGTGAGGTGAGGGATGAGCGGTAAATTCAAAATTCTTGCGGTAGAAGATCACGAGTTATTGTTATGGGCGGTGCGGGATATTTTGGAAGACGCCGGATATGAGGTGATTACCGCCGGAGATGGAGTTGAGGCTTTGGAGAGGATGGCGGAAGTAACTCCGGATTTGATCATCGCGGACATCCTGATGCCGCGCATGAACGGATACGAGTTGTATGAACACATCCGCGAGCATTCTGAGTGGGTCCCGATCCCCTTCATCTTCTTGACGGCCAAGGCGGAAAAAGAAGATCGGCTGAAGGGAAAGGCTATGGGCGTGGAGGATTACATCATCAAGCCATTTGACCCGGATGAGTTGGTGGTAACCGTGCGCTCGCGGCTGGCCCGTTCCCGCGCCATCCGTCAGGCCAACGAGGGAGAATTTAACGAACTGAAGCAGCAGATTGTGACGATCCTGAGCCACGAATTGCGTACTCCCCTCACCAACGTCTACGGCTATACCGAGCTGGCATTGGAGGAGGCGGCTAACATGTCCACCGACGAATTCCCGCAATTCCTGGAGGGCATCAAGAAAGGCGCGGATCGCCTCACCCGCCTGGTGGAAGAGATGTTGTTGGTAGTGCGGCTTGATACCGGAGAAGCGGCCCGCGAGTTTGACGTGCTGGCCACAGCTCGGTATGACGTGCGGGACATTATCTTTCAGGCAGTTGAAAAGTACCGCGATCAAGCCGAGTCCCGTGGGCTGACTTTGATCTGCGATTGCCCGGAGCAGTTGCCGCCGGTCAAGCTGCTGGATTCCTTCCTAACCGAGATCATTTCCCAGTTACTGAGCAACGCCATCAAATTCACCCGCCGGCGGGGCAAGACGATCTCAGTCGTAGTTACGGCGTCGGAAGGGCAGATTCGAATTGCCGTGCGTGATGAAGGCGTTGGGATTCCCGCGGCCCAGATCGGCAAGTTGTTTGACTATTTCCGCCAGATCAACCGTGAAAAGATGGAGCAGCAAGGCGTGGGTATGGGCTTGAAGATCGCGCGGGGGCTGGCCCGCTGCATGGGCGGCGACGTGGAGGTGGAAAGTGTGTTAGACAAGGGCAGCACCTTCACCTTGTGGCTGCCGGTCTACGCAGGAGAGAGTGAATGAGCGGCAATGCCGTCTCGCTGACTTACCTGGCGGCCGGCGGGATCGTCACCAACGCGGAGGGGACCTTGCTCCTGGTGCTGGTACGTCCCGCACGCGACGAAATCCGCTTGCCCAAGGGCCATGTAGATGAAGGAGAATCCGCAGCTGCGGCGGCTCTGCGTGAAGTGGCCGAGGAGACCGGCTATGACGATCTCGCGGTTATCGCGCCGCTGGGTGAGCAATTGGTCGTTTTCCCCTGGAAAAAGTATCGCGTCAAGCGCACGGAGCGTTACTACCTGATGCAACTTCGCTCGCGGCACCAAAGCGACCGCCCGCCTCAGGATGTAGAGCAGTTCTTCCCCGTCTGGCTGACGTGGGAGGAGGCGTTGGACTCGCTCACGTTTGAGGCCGAGAAAGAGTGGGTGCGGTGTGCTCGCGCGGAGGTGCTGCGTGGAGCCGCGTGAGAAAGCCTTGGAAGTTCACCGCCGCTTGCTGGAAATTTACGGCGATTGTCCCAAGTACGTGCCCAAAGCTCCGCTGGACGAGTTGATCAACACCATCCTCAGCCAGAACACCAACGACCGCAACCGCGACCTGGCCTACGCGAGATTGCGCGAGCGTTTCCCCACCTGGGAAGCGGTGCGAGACGCCCCGTTAGCCGCAGTGACCGATCTCATCCGCCCGGCGGGCCTTTCCACGACGAAAGCCCCGCGCATTCAAGAGGCTCTGCGCCGCATCACTGCCGAGCGCGGCGCATTGAACTTGGACTTCCTGCGTCAAATGCCGGTGGACGAGGCGCGTCGTTGGCTCACCGGCCTCAAGGGCGTCGGCCCGAAGACCGCGGCCATCGTGCTCCTCTTCACGCTGGGGATGCCCGCCTTCCCTGTTGATACGCACATCCACCGCGTGACCCGCCGCCTGGGGCTGATCCCGCCGCGCACCTCGCGCGAAAAAGCGCACGAGCTGTTGGAAGCACTGGTGCCGCCGCGCATCTACCGCGCCTTCCACCTCAACCTCATTGAGCATGGCCGTCATACGTGCCGTGCCCGTCGCCCGCAATGTGAATCTTGCGCCCTGCGCGATCTCTGTGACGCCAGGGCTGAAGGAGTGCTTGCCGTATGACCCGTCAATCCCAAAACCGCTATCCGCTGTTAGTGTATCGTGAAATGACCCGTGCCTGGCTTTGGCCGTCCCTGCTGCTGATCCCCGGCGGTGTGCTGTTATGGTGGGCCGTGCCGCAAATCCCGCAACTGGACGCTCGTTTTGCGCCGGCGGGCTTGGTGCTCTCCGTGGCCGGGACGCTGCTCCTGTTCTATGTCTTGCTGTCCCGCCGTGCGCACGTTAGTTGCGCCAAAAACAAGTTCGTCATTCACACGCCGCTCTATCCGGTGGCCTTCTCCTACGGGCGGATCACGATGATCCGCCCCACGGAGTTCAACACCATCTACCCGCCCCAGGAAGAGAAAAGCTCCCGGCGACGGATGTATGCCCACCTTTGGGCTAAAACCGCGCTGGTCATTGATGTGCGCGGCTTCCCGTTGCCTTTGGGGTGGCTGAAGCTGTGGTTTCATCCGTACCTGCTGCACCCGAAGGAACAGGCCCTGGTGCTGCTGGTGGAAGATTGGATGGCTCTTTCGCTGCAACTGGAAACGCGCTCTTCTGAATGGCGGGAGCGTCGCCGCCGCCGCCCCCAGGAGTTGTAGTGATGCCTCAAATCCCCTGGGAAACGGTGCGTGCGATCCTCTTTGATCTGGATGGCACGTTGATGGATACAGACGATCAAGCGGTGGACTCACTGGCCCACAAGCTGCGCTTCCTAGGGGCCGACCGCGCCCATCGTCTGGCGCGGCGCGTGGTGATGTGGAGCGAAACCCCGATGAATAACCTCATCACGCTGTTTGACGTGGTGGGGCTTGATCCGTTGCTGTTCGCCGCCCGCAGATTGCTGCATCGTCCCACCGCGCCCACCTTCCGGCTGATCGCGGGCGTGCCGCAACTGTTGGCCTCCCTGGCGGATCGCTACCGGCTGGGCATCGTCACCACGCGCTCGGCGGCGGACGCCGCAGCATTTTTGCAACAGCATCATCTGACCTCGTACTTTCAAGTGCTGGTCACTCAGACCAGTACCTATCGCCTCAAACCGTCCCCTGAGCCGATCCTCTTTGCGGCGCAACAATTGAACTTACCCCCAAAAAACTGCGTGATGGTGGGCGATACCCCCGTTGACATTCTCGCCGCGCGGCGTGCCGGTGCGTGGGCTGTGGGCGTGCTCTGCGGCTTCGGCGAAGCGGATGAACTGCGTCACGCCGGTGCGCATTGCGTGCTTCCCTCCACCGCCGATCTCCTCGCCTGTTGAGCATTTCCCCAAAGCCTTAAATTTCCCCTAAATTCCGTGGATCGTCCGTAGATCAAACGGAGTTCAAAAAATAAGGTCGTATACTTGTATTAGAGGGAGTAGATTTTAGTCAGGATGATAAATCCGAATGTGGGAAATGGAGGTGGCGAGATGAAACAGAAATTAGCCTGGATGAGTGGATTATTCTTGATAATGTTGGTCGTCGGTTTGATGCCCACGGCGGCCCCGGTACAGGCTGTCGGCGAGGCTTCCACGCATTTCATTGTCTATGTTCCACCGAACATGAACAGTGTACGTGACCCCGGCCTGCTGGTCACCGCTGTGCAAGATGGCACGGTGGTGGATATTGTGGATGATGATGCCGATGGAGATAGCGATGATACGCATATGGGCGTCACGTTATCCAAAGGCCAAAGCTACATCGTTTACATCCAGGATGGCGCGGTCAATGATGATAAGGGCGGGCCGTATGCCAACCAAGGCGATCTCTTCCGGGTGACGGCCAACAAACCGGTGATCGTGGCGGATTTCACCCGTAACACCTCGTGGGAGCACGATTTCGTCCCGGCGACAAATAAAACGATGGCCGGGTCGGATTTCTACTTCTACGTTTTCGCCATCTACGGCGGAAAGCTGCCCCAAATTGACCCCATCGCCTACGCCGAACACACCCAAATCCAGCTGCTGGATGTGACCGATGTTCCGATGTATGACTCCGGAGCCACCAGCGTGGTCACCGATGCCATGGGAACGGTAGTGGGCACGTGGACACTCAACGCCGGTGAAGACCTGCTGGACGTGTACAACACGGAAGTGAACTTGGAGGTCGGGCACACTTATCACCTGATTGCCAACAAAAACATCACCTTGCAGTACGGCACGTTGGGACACCGCACGAATGGCCGTCGGGATGGCGGCGCGTATGTGCCGAGCAAAAACGGCTACTCGGCGGGCCGCACTTTCTACTTCGGCATTCCCTATGACGTTGGTCGCCCCCAAGAGCGCGAGTTGCGTATCGTGAGCTACGGGCAAGGGGCTGATGTCTCGGTGCGCGGCTGGAACGTCAGCACCGGGCAATGGGACGATGTGGCCTCCACCTCGCTGGGGCCAAACGAGCACCTGGAATTGATCGGCCCGGCTCTGGGCAGCGATTATTACTTCTTTGAGGTGCTGGCGACGGCTAACGTCTCGGTCTTTGAAACCAACTGGTTCGAGACCGGCAGTTACGGCACGTCGGACATTGCCACCTATATCTCCTCGGCGGCGGGCACCGGCGCGGGCAAGCACTTTGAAACGTACATGGGGCCTCCGGCCACCGAGCCGAATTTCGCGGCGGGAAGCGGCACCGTCAAACGATCTCATCTCTACGTCTTCGCGGAGCAAGAAACCGACGTGCGAGCCTACGATTCAGACGCCTATGGCGAATGGGTCGAGTTGTACAACGACTCGGACCAGCCGGTGGATATTGGCGGCTGGTCATTGACCAACGCGCACGGCGACGCCGTGATCCTGCCGGACGGGGCCACCATCCCCGCCAAAGGATACTACCTGTTGGAAAATCACGAACGGGCCACCGAAGCCCCGGCTGATTTCGTGTACGGCGCGTTGTTCCCCCACTTCAAGCTGGGCAACGGCGCGGACACGCTCACCTTGAGCGATGGCGGCACCTACAGCGACACGCTCAGCTATGACGAAACCTGGGGCAGTCACGGGATCTATCACTCTATGGAGCGCATTGACCCCACACAAGACGCCTCCCTGGCCTCCAACTGGGCTGATGGCGTGTTGTGGCACAACACCGCTTCCAACAACCTGGGCGCGTTCTTCGGCTCTCCCGGCGGACAGAACAGCGCGTACCACGAGCAAGGAAACGGCTCGGCGGGCGTCGTGATCAACGAACTTATGACCGGGCGCATCTGGCGGCACTTCACCATCCCCGCCGGAAGTTTCCACGATATAGCCTTGAACGTGACCGAATGGCAGGCCATTCACAGCGGAAAACGCCCGAATTCCGGCCCGCAAGACCCGGAAGGGCCGTACATCATCGTGGAATCCGATAAGCCGGTGAGCGTGCTGGATACGAACTGGAACGACAATTGGATGACCTACGCCAC
Organism: Thermoflexales bacterium; assembly: GCA_015486785.1. Taxonomy (GTDB): domain Bacteria; phylum Chloroflexota; class Anaerolineae; order B4-G1; family SLSP01; genus S014-19. The sequence goes on along the minus strand of WFQZ01000259.1, from coordinate 4,535 downwards.
GGCGGTGATCTATCCAGACCCCTCCTTGACCTACGAACCGAGCTACTATCAGCGGCGGCCCGGTCAATCTGTGTCCCTCGTGGCCACCGTGCATGTGGCTAAACAAACGCTTTACAATCCGGTGACCACCATTGAAATACCGGCGGATATGCACTACACACCCGGCAGCTATGTGACGCCCTCCCAATTGGCCGGCGTCACGCCTTCCGAGGTGCAAAACGCCGACGGCTCTTGGACGCTAACCTGGACGCACGGCAAACCGCTGACGCCCGCCGATGGCGCGTACAAATTCGTGATCAACGTCACCGTACCGGCGGATGCCTCTGCCGGAGATCGCCTGCGCAGCACGGCCACGACGGCGGGCACCGATTCCCCGGTGGGCGGGGAGCTGTACACCACGCAAGATACCGCCGTGGTCGTGGTCGGCGATACGGATGAGGCCAGCTCAATTGACGTGGCCATCAACGAAGTGATGGCCAATCCGGTGGCCGGTGAAGAGTGGATTGAACTGCACAACTACGGCACCAGCGATGTCCCGCTGACCGGGGCCTTGCTGACCGACGGCGACGACTTTGACTACGTGATCCCCCAGGTGGGCGGGGCCGACTTCGTCCTGCCGCCCGATGGCTACGTGGTGATTCACCTGACGGGGAAGATCACCGACACCCAAAGCGATCTCTACACCGGCGAGAGCCTGGCCGGGACATTGGACAATGACGAAGATCGTTTGTCCCTGTACGCCTCCACCGACCAGACGCCCGAATCGCTGATTGATTTTGTGCAGTGGGATGATGACGGCGTGCTCAGCGACCAGAACGCGGACAACATCGCCGCCATCGCCGGGCAATGGCCAGATAACGGCTGGGTGCAGCGCAATCCGGTCGCCGGGCGCACGCTGGGACGAGACCGCTACAGCAGCGACACTAACGATCCCGCCGACTGGGAAAATACCGGCGGCGTGGATAGCTCAATGCCCACGCCGGGCAGCGTGAACCTCAGCACCCCCGGCTTGACCTTGGAGAAGATCGCCGGCGCCAGCTCGGTCTACGCCGGGCAAGCGGTCACTTACACCTACCGCGTGGCCAACACCGGCGACGATCCTCTCACCAACGTGAGCATCGTGGATGACAAATGCGCTCCGCTCACGTTCACCGGCGGCGATCTCAACCACAACAATCGTCTGGACCCGGCGGAAACGTGGAGCTACACTTGCTCCGCCGTGTTGCAAGATGCCACCACCAACACCGCCACCGCCAGCGGCACAGACTCGGCCGGCGATGTGCTCAACGACTCGGCCACCGCCACCGTGGATGTGATTCACGTGGTGGAACCGGCCTGCACCCTGTACGCGGCTCAAAGTGAGAGCAAATCGCCGAGTTCGCAACTGCTCACGTGGAATCTCGCCAATTCCGAGGTTGCGGCGTTAGGGGATGCGGCGACGGCGCAGATCGCCGGGCTGGCCTTCAACCCGCAAACGCACGAATTCTACGCGGCGGAGGAATCGGGCAGCGGCAGCACGCTCGCGCTGGTCAACCCGCAGAACGGCGAGCGGCAAAGCATCGGACTCATCCAAGATGTGGACGGGCCTTTCCAAGGCGTCTCGGCCTTGGCCTTCCGGGATGACGGCACTTTGTGGGGCTTCGCTCAACAAGGGCCGGATCAGCGGCGCGGATTGCTGCGCATTGATCCCACCACCGCCGCCGCGACGCTGGTGCGGTCAAGCGACCTGGCGGTTAGCGGATTGACCTGGCAGGGCGACACCCTGTGGCTGGCGAGCGGCATGCAATTGTACACCTACACCCCGGCGCAGGGACAATCTCCGGCGAACGTCACGCCCGACTTCACGCCGACGTTTACCCTCTCCGGTTTGCCGGACGACATCGGCGGGCTGGATTCTCTGGCCGGAGGGCGGCTCTTAGTCGCTGCGGGCGGCAAGCTGGCGTTGATTGACGTGACGAACGGGGCCATCATCCTGGAGGAATCCAACAACACCTACGATCAACTCTCCTCGCTGGCCTGGCCGTCCTGGTGTGCCACGCCGCAGTTTGATGCCTCCCCGGCCATCACGTTGCGCAAAACCGGCCTGGCGGCAGCGTACTTCGGCGATGTGATCACCTACACCTTGCGCGTCACCAACACCGGCAACGTGCGCTTGCAAAGCCTCACCTTGGACGATGCTTTGCTCGGCGATTGGAACTGCTCGCTGCCCGCGCTCGACGCGGGCGCGACGGCGCAATGTGTGGTCACGTACACCGTTCCCCTCACCGCGCCGAATCCGCTGCTGAATACCGCGTCGGTCACGGCGACCGAGGCGTACTCCGGCACGCAACTAAGTGCTCAGGATAGTCACACGACCACGCTCAGCGTGCGCGACTTGTGCCCCGACGATCCTGACAAACTGGAACCGGGCGTGTGTGGCTGCGGCCTCCCGGACAAAGACTCGGACGGTGACGGGCTGCTGGATTGCCAGGACAACTGCCCGGCCATTGCGAACCCCGATCAGGCGGATGACGATGGCGACGGCGTGGGCAATGTCTGCGAGCCACCGGCCAATATGACCTGCGACGTACACAGTGATACCTTTGATGGTAGCGTCCTCGACACCTCGCTCTGGCAGATCGCGGACATCAGCGCGGACGGTACCCCGCCGTCGGGCGACACCCAAGAGGCAAACGGCCAAATCACCGTATCCAGTGACGGCCTGCAAATCTGGGCGCAAGACGACTTCCGCTTTGTCTACCAGCAGGTTGACGGGGATTTTGATGTGGTGGTGCAAGTGATCTCCACCACGCTGACGGCCAATGAGTGGTCGAAGGCCGGGCTGATGGTGCGCAGCAATCTCTCCTCCACCGCCGACCGCGTGATGGTGAACTACACCCGCGACCACGGGTTGCAGTTTGCCTACCGCTTGAACGGGGTGAACTCGCGTTTCCACGCCGATATTCCGGTGGAAAGCGGCTTGCCTCTGTGGATCGGCCTGCGGCGCGAAGGGGACATCTACTACGCCTCTTACTCCACCAACGGCATCACGCGGACGGAAGTCGGCTGGGTGGTGCTGGACACCTTGACCCGCACGACCTACATCGGCCTTGACGCGGCTTCCTACGAAGAAGGCAACGTGCAATCGGCCACCTTTGATAACTTCCAACTGTGCCAGTTCAACCCGCCCCCGCCGCCTCCGCCCACCGGCTCGGCCACGGTGACCGTGACCAAGCAAGCCACCTCAACCGTCTGCGGCACGGCGCAAATCTCGCTCACCGTGAGCGGGTCCGGCACGCCGGTAGTCTATCACAAGCCGCTGGATTTGATGATTGTGCTGGATCGCTCCGGCTCAATGAACGACGCCGGTAGTGATCCCGAACAACCTTTGCAAGATGCCAAGGACGCGGCCAAATCCCTGATCGCGCACCTTGACCCGACGTTGGATCGGGTGGGGCTGATCTCCTACGCCGACACCGGCGATGTGAACTATCATCTGACGCACTACATGGATTCCGTTGAGGACGCCATCGACGGCCTGACGGCGGATGGATACACCAACATCGGCGATGCGACCTACGACGCGATGCAGGAATTCACCGCCTACGGCCGCCCCGATGCGGTGCCGGTGATCGTGCTGCTGAGTGACGGCGTAGCCAATCGCAGTCACTACGGCGCAGAATGTGAACTGGAGCCGATTTCGCCCACGCTATGCACGCAGGACGCGATCACGCAAGCCACGGTCGCCAAATCCCAGGGCGTGGTCATCTACACCATCGGCTTGAACATGGGCGGCGTGGGCAGCGAGGCCACCGGCAACCTGGCCCGCCAGGTGCTGCAAAGCATGGCCTCTTCCTCGGAAAACTACTTTGAATCGCCGACCTCCGACGATCTGGACAGCATCTACAATCAGATTGCTACCCAGGTGGTCAACGTGGCCGGTTACGATGCCCGCATCGTTGAGGTGCTGCCCGAAGGCGTCCACTACATCACCGGCACGGCTACGCCGGAGCCTTCAAGCATCGTGAGCCAGACGCTCATCTGGAACTTCGGCTTGGTGCCGATTGGGGAATCTCGCACGGCGGTCTTCTCGGTGACGGTGGACACGCCCGCCGATCAGGTGCTGATTGATGCGTACCCCGATACCCACGTGGAATACCGCGACCTCCAAGACACACTGCGCCAAGTGGTCTTCCCTGAGACCCACGTGGATGTGGCGGTTTGTCCCGCTCCTGGAATAGCCATCGCGGCAAGCGGCCCGGCGGAGGCGCACGAAGGCGACCCGCTGACCTACGAAGTGACGGTGACGAACACGGGCAACACGGCGTTGGATGTGACGGTCCCGCTGCCGGACGGCAGCACGTGGAGCGGCACGGTGGCGGCGGGCGCAAGCGCGAGCTTCACGGCCACGGCGAGTGCCTCGGCGGGGCCGAGCGACACAGCGAGCTTCACCGCGACGGGCACGGACGCGCTCGGTGGCACGGTCAGTGCGACGGCGGAGGTGAGCACGGCAATCCTCGCGCCGGAGTTGGCCATCGCGGCGAGCGGCCCGGCGG
>WFQZ01000258.1 GCA_015486785.1 Thermoflexales bacterium | reverse complement strand
CCGAGTAGGGCGTGGGGGCAGGGAAGTCCTCGTCCCACACCGGCGTACCTACTTCCGTCAGCCACAGGGGATGGGGGCCGACTTGCGCCGCCACGTTGGAGCGCACCTCACGGGAAATGGTGTAGAGCTGATAGGAGTTGCTGTAGAGGTGCAGGGAGGATGCGTCAAAGTAGAAGTTGTGCGCCGCGCCGGAGGAATCGGCGGCCAGCGCGGTCAGCACTTGTTGATAGAAGCCGGGATTGCCCCAGTAGGCCAATCCGCCGAAGAGCACCGTCACTTCAGGATCGGCGGCCTTGGCCGCCAGATAGCCGACTTTCAGCAGTTGGGCGTACTGCTCCGGCGTGCCTTGCCAATAGGTGGTCAAATCCGGCTCGTTCCAGATTTCCCAAACGTGGACACGCCCCTTGAAGTGGCTCACCGTTTGATAGACGAAGTTGCCCCAGGCGTTGTCCGGATCGTCCCAGGGCAAATCCAGGTTCGCCGGAGGGCAGGGCCGCCACCACAAATCATCGGTGGGCAGTTGCGGATGCCCGTGCAGGGCCGGCAGAGCGGTCGGCGCGGGGGCCACGGGACAGTCAGCGGCAGCCCAAGCCGCCGTCGAGCCGAGAATGCCCACCACGTCAAGGCTGTGAGCCTGGTCAAGCGCGACCAAGGTGTCGTGGCCGCTGTAGTCAAACTGCCCCGGTGTGTCCTCAATCACGTTCCAGCGGAAATCAAAGCGATCCCAGCGGGAGCCGGCGCGGTACATCTGGGCCGCACGTGCGCCGTTGTCGTAGAAGGCGTAGCAGCTTCCCATACGTCCGTCGGCCTCGGTGACGTCGGGCAAGGGGATCACGTCGTCCGCGCGGGCGACGTCGCCGCCCACGCCAATCAACAGCGTGATGAGGATGAGCAATCCGAGCTTGAGTTTCATTTCTTGTACCGTTTCTTCAGGAATTTGTCCGCCGACTGTTTGAGCATCAGATGCAAGAGCAAGTCACGATGAGTGCGCACGTAGGGCAAGTCGTATTCATCCTCCAACAAGGGGTGCAGGTAAGAAGCAGGCCGATAACGCAACGGCTGCTCGCCGGAGGACAGAACTTTACGCACAACTTTGGGATTGGGCGGCGCGGGCGGACGGCCAAATTCGCCCTTGAGCAGCATCTTGAACTCGTTGGAGACCATCGCGTACCGTCCGGCCATCACGTTGAAGGTGGCCTGCGCCCCAACGATCTGGCTGGTGGGCGTGACCAGCGGCACATAGCCCACGTCCCGCCGCACGTGGGGGATCTCATCCAGCACTTGATCGAGCAACTCACTCTGCCCCATGTGCTTGAGCTGGCTCTGGAGGTTGGAAAGCATCCCGCCGGGCACTTGAGCTTCAAGAATCTTTTGGTTGTGCTTGGGATAGCCTAGATCGCGAAGCAGTTTACGCATCAGCGATAGAGCTTCCTCAAGGCTCTTATCCCGCCGATCTTCTATCAAGCGCAGGATTTTGGCCACTTTTTTGCGATCCACATCGGCGAACTTCACCGGACGGTAGTATTTGCCGTAAAGGGGAATGGAATCTTTGAGCGCGTCGAAAATCTTGAAGAGCCGCTTTTGGGCCTTGAGAATGAGTCGTTTATCCAGGCCGTGGGCGATCCCCATTTCTTCGGCGAAAACGATCAGCACTTCCACCGGCGGATGGGAAGTCCCTCCGGCAAACGGGGTGATGGCGGTGTCAATGGTATCAATGCCGGCTTGCATCGCCAACACGGCGTTGAGCGTCGCCAGGCCGGTGGTGGTGTGACTGTGAAGGGTAATGGGGACGTGGAGTTTCTTTTTGAGCTGGCGGTAGAGCTTCACGGCGACGGAAGGGAGCAGCAGCCCGGCCATGTCCTTGATCGCGATCTGGTCCGCGCCTTCGTCCTGGAGTTTGACGGCGAGGGCCACGTAGTAGTCGGTGGTATGCACCGGGCTGACGGTGTAGGAAAGCGCGGCTTCCACGCGGCCTCCGTAGGCTTTGGTGGCGATGAGCGCGATTTGCAGATTGCGCCAGTCATTCAGCGCGTCAAAGATGCGCATCAAGCCTACGCCGGAGCGCACGGCTTCTTTGATGAAGGCGATCACCAGATCATCGGGAAAGGGTTGGTAGGCGAAAAGGTTTTGACCGCGCAGCAAGGCCCGGATGCGAGACGGGTCGCGTACCACGTTGCGGAAAGCATCCAGCCGCTCCCAGGGGTCTTCGTTGAGGAAACGGACGCAGCTATCCAGCGTCGCTCCGCCCCACAGCTCCATCCCGGCGAATCCGGCATCGTTGATCAGCGGCAGCACCTTGAGGGCTTGCTTGGTAGTCATCCTCGTTGCGGCCAAGCTCTGCTGACCATCCCGCAACGTTAAATCCATAAACTGCACCTTTTTCTTTGCCATAAGATTCCCTCCTAAGCTGAAAATGGGCCAAATCTTCAGCAGTGTACTTGAAAACCGCGCGGGTTGAAGTGACTTGCTTAATTCGGCAAAGCGTTATATCTTTGGGCATCAATGCTCACGGGGTAAGTTCCCGGCGTGGAGGCGCGGACGTGCTGCGAGAACTACACATCAAGGATTTTGCAATCATAGACGAACTGCGGTTGACACTTGCGCCGGGGTTCAACATTCTGACCGGAGAGACGGGGGCCGGGAAGTCGATCCTCATTGATGCGGTGGCCTTGCTTTTGGGCGGACGGGCCAGCAGCAGTGCCATCCGTGAAGGGGCCACCAGATCGCTGGTGGAGGGCTGGTTTTGGCTTCCGCCGACGCGCCGCGCTTCCTTGGCCGCCATCTTAGAACGCGAGGGGTTGGAGGGCGATGCGCCCGATGAGCTGTGGCTTTCCCGCGAGCTGCGGCGCAGCGGACGCACCATCGCGCGGGTCAACGGGCGCGGGG
>WFQZ01000257.1 GCA_015486785.1 Thermoflexales bacterium | reverse complement strand
GCGCCCGTCCGGTTGTCCGAGGTGCAGCGCGAGGCCGAGTCCCTCGCGCTGCACCTCGGACAACCGGACGGGCGCAGGGGCAGCGTAATCAGTGCGCAGTCCGGCACGCAAGGCGTTCACTTCCTCTCGGAACTGCGCCAAGGCTTGTTGTGCTTCCCGCCGCGTCTGACGCAGCAACGCCGCTCGCTCTTCTTCAATGCCCGCCAGCCGCTTGCGCAACGAGGCCGCCAATCGCTCCGCTTCCTGCTGCGCTTGCGTGGCCGCGTCCCGCGCCTGGACTTCTTGCACGCGCAGCCGATGTAAGTCGTTGAGCATCGCCTCCGCGCTCAAATCCTCGCCGGTGAGGTATCGCTGCGCCCGCTTGACGATGGACGCGGGCAGCCCCAACCGCTGCGCAATCGCAAAGGCGTTGGAGCGGCCCGGAACGCCCAGCCGCAAGTGATACGTGGGCGAAAGCGTCTCCACATCAAACTCCAACGAGGCGTTATGCACACCGGGCGTGTTGTGAGCATAGAGCTTCAGCTCCGGGTAATGAGTCGCCACCAGCGCGGTGCAGCGATGAGCACGCAGCGACTCCAGCAGCGAGCGGGCCAAGGCCGCCCCTTCGGCGGGATCGGTGCCCGCGCCCAGTTCATCCAACAGCACCAGGGAGCGATGATCCACCTGCGGCAGGAAGGAAATGATGTTGGTCAAGTGCGCCGAGAAGGTGGAAAGGCTCTGTTCAATGGATTGCTCATCGCCAATGTCGGCGTAAACCGCCGCGAAGCACGTGAGCGTAGCGCCCTCAGCCGTCGGCAGATGCAGCCCGGCCTGCGCCATCAAGGCCAGCAGCCCGACGGTCTTCAAGGCCACCGTCTTCCCACCGGTGTTGGGGCCGGTGATCACCAAGATGTGCGTATCGCGGGCCGGCAGAAAGTCCACCGGCACGACCGTTTGCGGGTCCAGCAGCGGATGGCGAGCCTGGGGCAGGCGGATCGTGGTGCCGGGCGCGTAATTGTCCTCCTGCACCGGCGGGGGATTCACGGGGGGCGGCAGCAACGTGGGACATACGGCATCAAGCGATTCCGCGTAACGCGCTTTCGCCAGCGCGAGGTCTAACTCGGCGAGCGCGTCAACCGTGGCCACGATCTGCTTGGCTACGTCACCCACGCGCGTGCTCAACATCCGCAGCAAGCGTGCGACCTCCGCCTCCTCCGCCAAACGCAGCTCCCGCAAGGCGTTGTTCATCTCCACCACGCCCAGCGGCTCGACGAACAAAGTCACGCCGCTGGCGGAGCGGTCGTGAACGATGCCCCGCACGCTGCCCTTGGATTCGGCCCGCACCGGCAGCACAAACCGCCCATCCCGCTGCGTGATCAGCGCGTCTTGGAGGTGCGCGGCCACGTCCGGCGAGGCGATCATCTGCCGCAGGCGGGCGCGGACGCGGTCTTGGGTCGTTTGCAGCTCGCGGCGGATGCGCACCAGTTCCGCCGAGGCGGTGCTGCGCACCTCGCCGCGATCATCCAGCACCTGGGAGATCGTCTGCACCACTTGCCGTTGCGGCTGGATGCGCCACGCGATGTCGGCCAGGGCGGGGAGTTGCGCCGCCAGCCCGCTGAGGGTGCGATGAAGCGACGCGGCAGCCTGGAGCGTATCCCGCACTTGCAGCAGCTCCGTCGGCTGAAGTTGCACGTTTCGCCGCGCCATTTCCGCCAGCGGGCGGATGTCGGAAACTCCGCCCAGCGAGAAGGTTGGCCGCTCACGCAACAGGGTACGCGCCTCGCTCGTGATCGTGAGCCACTCCCGCGCCTCGTCCACGTCCGTGGTGGGGAGCAAGGCGCGGGCCAGAGCCGCGCCGCCGGAAAAATCCGCGTGGCGGGATAGCCGTTCCCGAACCGCCGGGAACTCTAAGGTCGCCAAGTGTCGCGGTTGCATCGGCTAGTGTATCTGCAAGATGGGCGGCATTTGGGCGAAGAACAGAGAGAGCGTCGGCTGGAAGAGCGACATCATCTGCCGCGCAAAGGGGCGCAAGGCGATCCGTCCGTAAGCCGTGTAGGCTTTGATCCACGCATCTTGGGGCGTCCATTGCTCGCTGATCCGGAAGCCCAGCGCGTTGACGATCACCGAGATGAGCAGCGCGGCCACGATCATCCCCACCAAGCCGCCGCCAATGTAATCAAAGATGCCCAGCTTGGGGAAAGTGGTGTCGGGGAACAGTTTGTCTATGATTTCATAGCCGCCTATGATCAGCAAGAGCAGCAGGATGATGAAGGAGAAGCCTTGTGTGGCTACGGTCGGCGGGCCGAGGAAGCCTTGGGCGTAGTAGGCCAGCGATTTGAAGCCCAGCGTGGCAAGCAGTGTCGCCAGCCACAAAATGACCAGTGAAATCAACGCGGATAGCAGCCGCCGATACGTGAGGAATCCCACAACGGCCAAGCCTAACAGCAGTAACAGGATGTCGGTAAATGTCATATTCCCTCCCTTGATGTGTCCATCAAGATTGGAATATACCTCAAAACAGCCGTCGAGCTATTCTCCGGGGGCGTCGGCTTGAGGGAGACACACTTCAAAGGTGCTGCCCTGCTGCGGGGCACTGGTCACGCGGATGGTGCCGCCGTGCCGCGCGACGATCTCTTTGACGATGGAAAGGCCCAGGCCGGTGCCGGGGATGGTGTGCGAGGGATCGGCCCGGTAGAACCGCTCAAACAGGTG
>WFQZ01000256.1 GCA_015486785.1 Thermoflexales bacterium | reverse complement strand
TGGCGTCTTCGGCACGGACTATGCTCTCTATGCCACGGGCGGGAGCGTGGTCACCGTCACCAACTCCACCTTCCAGGGCAACCCTGACTGGGCAGCCTGGGTGGAGGCGGACAACGCCCACCGGTTAACGGGCAATAGTTTCTCCGGCAACGGCGCCAACCGCATCCGCATCGTCAGCGGCAGCGTGGTCACCGGGGCGACGTTCACCGAGCAGAGCGGACTTCAGGGCTACCAACTTAACGGTGACCTCACCGTGCCCGCCGGGGTGACGTTGACCGTCAAGCCGGGTGCGCAGGTGATGGGCGAGGGCAACGCAGAGTTGAGGGTGCTGGGGCATCTCTCGGCGGTGGGTACGGCGGCGCAGCCGATCACCTTCACCTCGTCGACGGACAGCGGGGCGGGCGGATGGAGCGGCTTGGTGTTTGACGGCGGCACGGGCGAGTTGCGCCACGTCACGGTGCGTTACAGCGGCGGCCAGAACAACAGCGGCTTGCCGAACATTTACTCCGGCAGCAACATTGCCGTCAAGAACGTGCTCACCAGTGAGGTGCGGCTAGAACACTGCCAGGTGCGGGATGAGCACGACGACAATAGCAACGATGCCGACTACGGCCTCTATGCCACTAACAGCCACGTGGTGATCAGCGATACGCTCTTTGCCCACAATGGGGACAGCATCTCTGACTATGCCCTTTACGCCGATGGAGGCAGACTCACCGTCACTAACTCCATCATCAGCGGAAGTCGGGGATATGGTCTGCGTGCCACCGGAGGTGCGCAATGTGCGGTGGATAGCAGTCAGTTCCAGGACAACGGCTACCAGGCGTGGGTAGAGCCTTCCAGCCTGCCGCGTCTGACCAACAACACCTTCTCCGGCAGTGGGGTCAACCGCCTTCGGATCAGCGCCGGCAGTCTGGCGGACAACGCCGCGATGTACAGCGGCATCGGCCTGGAAGGGTACGTTCTTCAGGGTGACCTGGCCGTACCCGCCGGGATGACGTTGACCGTCGAACCAGGCGTGCAGGTGATGGGCGAGGGCAACGCAGAGTTGAGGGTGCTAGGGCATCTCTCGGCGGTGGGGACGGCGGCGCAGCCGATCACCTTCACTTCGTCGGCGGACAGCGGGCCACAACAGTGGAGCGGCTTGGTATTCGACGGCGGCACGGGCGAGCTGGAACATGTCACGGTGCGTTACAGCGGCGATTGGAACACGATCATCGGTGAGGCGAGCAATATCGCGGTGCGCAATGTGCTGACCGGTGAGGTGCGGCTGGAACACTGCCAGGTGCGGGATGAACACGACAACGGTAACAACAATACCGACTACGGCCTCTACGCCACCAACAGCCACGTGGTGGTCAGCGATACGCTCTTTGCCAACAACGGGAACAACAACGGTGACTATGCTCTCTACGCCACGGGCGATAAGTGTGACGTGCGCGTGGTCGGCAGCACGGTGCGCGATAATTCCGGCAGAGCCTTGGGGGCTTTCTCCGGGGCCAAGCTCCAGGTGCATTACTCCGCGCTCTACAACAACGGCAGTCACGCCGTTCAGAGTGGCGATATGCCGCTGGATGCACAGCTCAATTGGTGGGGGCAAGCGGTCCCCACGGCGACGCTCTTCAGCGGCATGGTGATCACGGCTTCCCCCATCGTCACGGAGAACTTCGCGGCGGGCATGATGCCGCTGACCAATGACCGTTACGAGTCAAACGACAGTTTCGCTCAAGCCTCGGATGTGAGCGACGGTGAGGTGCGGGCTTATCTTGACCCGCTGGGGGATGTGGATGTCTACCGCGTGGCTTTGGGAGAGGATGGGCGACTGGTGGCCTCGGTGGATACGCGGGACGCGCCGTTGGAGGTGCAACTCTCGCTCTATGATATGAATGAGACCCTGTTGAGCACGTCCAGCGGTCACGGGGTGGTGACGGCGTCGGCGGTGGTGTCGTCCGGGCTGTACTTCGCGCGGGTGAGTGGCATCGGGAAGGGCGCGGTCAGCTTCCTGCCGTACCACTTCGTTTTCCTGTTGAGCGGTGAGCGGGAAGGGCTGGTCTCGCTGGCTCAGCAGCAGCACGGGGATACGTATGACTTTGGCACAAGCTCCGTGGGCTTGGCGGTGGGAGAACACTCCGCGCTGGGGTTCTCCGCGCCGCCCAGTCTTACCGTCGCCGGAGGCTATTATCTGCACGGACGGTTCTTCAACCGGCGGACGCAACAGTTGGCGGATAGCCTATCCACCTTCTTCATCAGCAAGAGCGACCTGGCTTTGGCTCTGCAATCGGACCGCCAAGCCTACCGTCCGGGGCAAGTGGTTTCCGTCACCGGCGAAGTGCGCAACGTGGGCAGCACGCCGTTTGGCTCGCAGACGTTGACGCTCAAGAAAAACGGGACGACCTTCCACACCGAGACGGTGCCCGCGCTGGACGGCGGGGCGAAGTATGCTTTCAGTGCGTCAACCACCGCGCCGACCGGCAGCGGCTCGTTCACTCTGACCGGCGAGATCAGCCATACGCTGGTGGCGGCGGTGCTGTCGGTGGCCGAACCGGAAGTGGACATCACGCTGGACGCGCCTGACCGGGTGCTGCCCGGTGCGTTCCGCTCGCGGCTGATGCTGGCGAACAACGGTGTGGTGCCGGCGCGGTTGGACGTGGACTTCCAGGGCGAGGCTCATTCGCTGAACCTCGGCGTGGGTGAGATGGCCGCGTACACGCGCACGCTCACGCCCACGGCGGATATGACGGTCACGGTGCAGGTGCGCGGAGATGTGACCCGCACGCTGGTGCATACGGTGACATTCAGCGCGGCGCCGACGATGACGCTCTCGCCGGATGATCCGCAGCACGAAGGGGATGTCGTCATTCCTTACACCCTGCGCAACCCCGGCTCGACGGACTTGCTGGCCGAGGTGGTGTTCGCGCTGGCAGATGCACACTCCTTCCGCCCCACGGGCCGCTTGGAACTCATCACCCCGCACACGCAGCAAGCGGGCGTGGTGTGGCTGGCAGAGCAGCGGGTCACGGCGCAGACCATCACGCGCACGCACGTCCTGCCGGCGGGCGGCACGCTCAGCGAGAGCCTGACGGTCAACCTGACGCGCGGCAAGCGTCCTATGGACGTGCGGCTGGTGGTGGATCGGGCGCACAATCCCGGCTTGTTCACCCACAGTCTGGAGGATGCGTGGCAGAGTGAGCAGCCGTTGACGTTGACGGTGCAAGCGGACAACGACTTGCGCTTGGCGGCGCATTGGCCGGACGCGGAGCACACAGTCCCCACGGTGACGGTCGTGATCACCAACGTGGGCTGGAATGCCTTCTCCGGCACCTTGCGGGCAGTCGGAAGTCGGGACACGCCTTTCTCCATCTTGGAGCAGCCGATCTATCTGCCCAAGGGCAGCACGCGCTCGTACACGGTCACGGTGGACACGGATGGTCTGATCGGCGGAGCGTACACCTTGCAGCTAGAGGCGTGGGCCGAGAACGGCACGCAAGCGGCGACGCTGGCGGTGAGCGGCACCGTGCCGGGGCCGGACTTTGTGGTGAGCGGTTATCCGACCACGGACACGCTGCGCAGCGATCAAGTGGTCACGCTGACCTTTGAGGTGCAGAATCAGGGGCAATCGCCCGATACGGCGGTGTTCCACTTCAGGTTGGGAGACTTGAAGGACGCGGTGCAGAAACGCTGGATGGCGGTCGGCGAGACGGCCCGCTTCAGCTTCACCACCTACATCCCGCTGGATATGCCGACGATGGACATCCTAGCCCGCTACAGTGTCACCTCCACGCTTGATCCGGCGGGCGATGCAGGGCAGCGACTGTTCCACGTTGAGGGCCTCTCGCTGACGGTGCAGGCGCAGACGGATCGCCCCGGCTACGTCGAAGGGGAGCCGGTGACGGTGACGCTGGACGTTGAGAATCACGGCGGGCGGGCGACGAACGATCTGGTTGCGCTGTTGGCCTTCAACGGGCTGACGCGCACCACGACCTTCAGCCTGGCATCGGGGGCGCAGACCCACTTGACCTTCCACTACACGGCCACCTTCCAGGGAGATCGCAAAATCTTCTATGGCCTGTACGGTCAGCAGAATGATCGCGGGGCGTACCTCAACACGCTCTATCTGCACCCGCGCAATCTGGGGCTGACGCTCACGCTGGATAAGGACGTGTACGGCTTGGGTCAGACGGCGCACGCCACGCTGGCGACAACGCTCACGCAAGGGACAGTCTCGGCGTATGTCTTCGGGCACGAGTACACGCTGGAGATCGGCGGCGATAGCGGCTTCGATTTCACCGTCCCGGCGGCCACGGAACGCGGCTCGCACGCTGTGTACTACGTGGTGCATGACAGTGGAAGTGCCGCTGATGGGCGTGAACAAGCGGCGTGGTTCGATGTGGCCGCGCCCTGGGTGCGGGTAGTTGACACGCAGCTTGGGGAAGGACCGTACAACCTCGGCGATGTGGTGAGCGCGACGTTGACCGTGGCGGCGGATATGGCGCAGACGGTGGAGGTCGCCGGATGGCTGCTCTATCCCGATGGGCGCAGCGGCGCGGTGCAACGATACACTATGCCGTTGACGGCCTCGCTGAACAACTCGGTGGTGATCACGGCGGTGATCACGGACACGCAGATGGGCTTCTACCGCTTGGAATACGCCTTGACTCCGCAATCGCAAGTGGCGCGGCGGTATCGTGCCGGGGCAGCGGTGACGGCGGATGAGAGTTTGCCGGAGCCGGTCGGTATGGTCGGGCTGGAGGTGGGGCCTGGCGTGCTGGATCGGGTGCGGACGGACCAGTCGACGTATGTCGTTGCTTCCGAGCCGGTTACGGTGCTGCTGGATATCTACAGCGAGGCGGGCGGCTCGGCTTGGGTGCGCCTCACGCCGGATGAAGGGCGTGTTGTCACCCGCGCGGTGACGCTGGCGGCCGGGTATCAGACGCTCTCGCTGCGGCCTGGTGGTCTGGTGGGCGGGGCGCGGACGTTGACGGCCACGCTGTTGATGGTCGGCGGGGACGGCAGGACTTACCACACGAGCAAGCACGCCAGCTTCGACTACGCCACCGAGCTGCCCGATCTGACGGTCGGTGATCCGAGCGTGTCGGGCAGCGGTACGCAAACCCGCACCGTCTCGGCGTTGGTGCGTAACGTCGGCGGGAGCGCGGCGGGCGTGGCAACGGTGCGCTTCTACGACGGGACGCCGCCGATGAGCGGCACGATCATCTTGGGCGGCGTGCTGATCGGCGAGGTGCAGCTAGACGCCCTCGCGCCGACCAGTGAGACGGTGGCCTCGGTGACGTGGGACATCAACGGCAAGGGTGGGGCGCATACGTTGTTTGTTGCCGTCAGCGATGGCGCGGAGTTCGATTACGAGAACAATACTGCGCAGGCGGACATCACGCTGCCGCGCTTGGCGCGAGACGTGACGCTCGCGGCGAGCCGCATCACAGCGGGACAAAGCGAGACCTTCACGGTCAAACTGGACAACTTGCAATCCGATGCAACCTTGCCGGTGACCGCGAGCTTGGCGGTCCGCTCGCCTGGCGGCACGACCGTCTACAGCCACACCTGGTACGTCACGCTGGCGGCGGCAGAAAGCCGCTCGCTGGTGGCTAGCTGGCAGAGCGATAACCACGCCGAATTGGGAGATTACGCGGTGACGCTCAATGCGCAAGACCGCTATGAAAGTTACGCTGCGCAGACCACGAGCTTCAACGTGGGGCAAGGCTGGACTTACCTGTACTTGCCGCTGGTGCTGCGTAACCATTAGCGGTTACACCTCCTGTGACGGCCCGGACTTACCTCCGGGCCGTTTTTGTTGCGCCGGGGCAATTCAGCGGGGATGCTCTCATTTCGCCTTGGGCCGCTGACTAGCGGAGACAGAGCAGTTGGGGTACAATTGAAATGTGCTCAACGTGATCCCGCATCAGAAGTGTGGCGCACTTCGTGGGATCAACGGGTCAGAGGGATAGGAGGAAGGAATGATCAAGTTTCCGTATGGCATCAGTGATTTCTACCAGGTGACCACTGAGGGGTATTGGTACGTAGACCGGACGGAGTACATCCGCGCTGTGGAAGAGGTGGGCAAGGTACTGTTGTTCCTCCGTCCACGGCGGTTTGGGAAGTCATTGTGGCTTTCCACGTTGGAGAACTACTACGACGTGGCGAAGGCGGACGAGTTCGAGCGGTTGTTCGGTCACCTCGCTATTGGGCAGGACCCCACGCCGTTGCACAACAAGTACCTG
>WFQZ01000255.1 GCA_015486785.1 Thermoflexales bacterium | reverse complement strand
ATCGTGGGCTGGGCACGCATCTGCTGGACCGGGCCGCCGCGCTGGCCCGCGAGGCCGGATTCAGCGAGCTGGCCGTGATCGCCGCTGTGGGCACACGTCCGTACTATCAGGCACGAGGGTTTACGCTGGGGCGCGGTGTGGGGCGCGGTGTAGGGGCGCAGCCCCTAAGGCGCGGTACTACCACGCCCCTAAGGCGCGGTACTACCACGCCCCTAAGGCGCGGTGCTACCACGCCTCTACTTTATCCAATTCGTAAGCTGTAGAAGGGAATTTTTATGCAAGATCAATATAATGTGATGTTACGTCGCGTGAGCCGCACCTTCGCGCTGTCCATTGAGGAGCTGCGCGGGGTGCTGCGAGAAGCGGAAACCCTGGCCTACCTGTTGTTCAGGGTTTCGGATTGTATTGAGGATCACGCCTCGCTGCCGGTGCCGCGCAAAGTGGAGCTGTTGCACCTCTGGGCTGAGGTGCTCGCCGGCAAACGTCCCCCGGAGTCATTGACCTCGCGGCTTGACGACCTGGACAGCGAGGACGCCGAAGTCTACGTGGCACAGCACGCGGGGATGATCCTGAAGCGGGTGGAGGAGCTTCCGGAAGCCGTGCAAGACATCCTCAAGCGGCGGGTGCGGGAAACGTCCCTGGGGATGGCGCGCTGGCAGTCCCACGGGCCGTATGTTGAAGATGAGGCCGCGTTGGACGACTACATGCACGAGGTCGCCGGAAGGGTGGGGTACTTGCTGACGGAGCTTTTCGCGTGGTACGCCCCGTCCATCGCGCGGATCAAGGAGCGGTTGATGCCGCTGGCACGGGAAAGTGGCTTGGCATTGCAAACGGTCAACATTATTCGTGGCGTGCGGAAGGACTACGAGCGCGGCTGGGTCTTCATCCCGCAGACGTATTTGGCGGAGGCCGGATTGACCCGCGAGACGTTCCTTGATCCGCACAACCTGGAGCGGGCGATGCAAGTTATCGGGCGGCTGGCAAACAAAGCCGACCGTCACCTTGAAAGCAGCCTGCACTATGTGACCAGCTTCCCGCGCCGTTACCACCGCATCCGGCTGGCCTCTGTGTGGCCGTTCCTGCTGGCGGTGAAGACGCTGGCGATCAGCCGCAACAATCCCAACGTGTTGCTCAGTGAGGCGAAGATCACCCGTGCGCAGGTCAAGGAGATCATCGCGCGCACCAAGCTGCTCGGCTGGTCGAATCATTGGCTGACGTGGTATTATCGCGCTCTGGCGCGGTAGCCCCAACATAACAACAATAGTCGGAAGATAAAAATGGACGATCTTACATCCCAGAGAGCACAGGACTACGCTAGCGCAGCACAAAAAATCCGCGCCGCGCGGCGCGTGACCGCGTTCACCGGCGCGGGCATCTCGGTTGAAAGCGGCATCCCGCCGTTTCGCGGCCCCAACGGCTTGTGGAGCAAGTACGATCCCATCGTGCTGGATATCCGCTACTTTCAAGCTCATCCGTCGGAAGCGTGGGCGGTCATCAAGGAAATTTTCTACGATTACTTCGGACAAGCTCAGCCTAACGCGGCGCATATCGCCCTGGCGGAGCTAGAGCGCGATGGATTGCTCCAGACTGTCATCACCCAAAACATCGACAGCCTGCATCAGAAAGCGGGCAGCACAGATGTTGTTGAATACCACGGCACCAGCCGGACGCTGACT
This sequence comes from Thermoflexales bacterium, assembly GCA_015486785.1. Lineage (GTDB taxonomy): Bacteria > Chloroflexota > Anaerolineae > B4-G1 > SLSP01 > S014-19. Next base: position 2,514 of record WFQZ01000255.1, on the reverse strand, counting down.
TGCCTCAGATGCGGGCGGGCCTTCCATTATAAAGAGGTCCTTCCCCTGAGCGGCGTTCCGCGCTGCCCGGCCTGCGGCGGATTGCTCAAGCCGGATTTCGTCTTCTTCGGAGAGCCGATCCCGCCCCAGGCGCAGGCACGCTCTATGGCAGAAGTGACGCGCTCGGATGTGTGGCTGGTGATCGGCACGACCGGCGAAATCTACCCCGCCAGTTGGCTGCCCATTGAAGCGCACCATCACGGGGCAACGATCATTGAGGTCAATATCCGGCCTTCCCGCTACACCGGCGAGGTAACGGATATCTTCCTGCAAGGCAAGGCGACAAACGTAATGACGCAATTACTTGACTCAATAAGGAGTTCGCAATGAAAAATCAGAAGACAATTGTCATTGGATTAAGCGTACTGGTGATTTTTATGCTGTTCGGCGCGGGGACGTTCGCCGCCGGCGTGCTGCTGGGGCGTTACTCCAACCGGATACCCGCCATCGCCAAGTCCCCCACTCCACCGGCAGCGGGAGGTGGCACTGCGGGGCAAAGTCAGAGCCAGGAACTCAACGCGCAGTTTATGGACGAGGTGCTGGGCATCCTGCGGAAGGAATTCTACGGCGACATCCCCGACGACCAGACGTTGACTTACGGAGCGATTGAGGGCATGCTCACCAAGCTGGACGATCCTTACACCTCATTCATTGAGCCGGACTACGCGGCGATCCTCAACGAGGATTCCAGCGGGGAGTTTGAAGGCATCGGGGCGATGGTCACTATGACCGAGGACGGGTATTTGCAAATCGAGAGCCTGCTGCCCGGTCAACCGGCGGAGAAGGCCGGCTTGAAGCCCGGCGACATCATCTTGGCCGTGGGTGATCAATCGCTGGTGGGATTGGGTTTGTACGAGGCGATCAGCTACGTGCGCGGCCCGGCGGGCACCGATGCGGTGCTCAAGATCGCCCGCGAGGACGAGTCTGAGCCGTTGATCATCACCGTGACCCGCGCCAAGATTGACGTGCCGATGGTGCAGTACAAGATGCTCGACGACGGTATTGCCTACATCAAATTGACCGAATTCGATCAACACGCCTCGGACAAGGTGGATGACGCGCTGCGGGAACTGCTCAAGCAGCACCCCAAAGGGCTGATCTTTGATCTGCGGAACAATCCCGGCGGCTGGCTGAGCGAGGCGCAGAAAGTAGCCGACATTTTCCTGGATAAGGGCTTGGTGGCGATCAAGCGGGACAAGGAAGGGCACGAGGATCGGTTGTACACCTACAACGGCGACATCGGCGAGGACATCCCGATGGTGGTGCTGGTCAATCAGTACAGTGCCAGCGCATCCGAGATCGTCGCCGGGGCCTTGCAGGATCGCAATCGCGCCATCCTGATCGGCGAAAAGACGCTCGGCAAAGGCTCGGTGCAGATTCCACACAACCTGCCCGATGGTTCGCAGTTACGGGTCACAGTGGCGCACTGGTTCACGCCCAACGACAAGTGCATCCACGGCGAGGGGATCACGCCCGACATTGAAGCCCCCTTCCCCACCGACACGCCGACGGGCGAAGACCCGCAATTGGATCGCGCGGAACAATACTTGCTCCAGGGAAAGTAACGTGTCCATCAAAGTCGTAGCGACGAACCGCAAAGCCCAGCACGAATACTTCATTGAAGACCGCTACGAGGCCGGTATCGTCCTGACCGGCACGGAGATCAAGTCCGTCCGTGCCGGTCAAGTGAGCCTCAAAGAAGGCTACGTCCAGTACCGCCGGGGGGAGTTGTGGTTGGTAGATGTCCACATCGCGCCGTATGAGCACGCCGGAATGTGGACGCACGATCCCAAGCGTCCGCGCAAGCTGTTGATGCACAAGCGCGAGATCGCCCGCCTGGCGAGCATCCTCCACGAGAAAGGCTACACGCTCATCCCGCTGCGGATGTATCTCAAGGACGGGAAAATCGCCAAGGTAGAAATCGGGCTGGCTCGCGGAAAGCGCAAGTATGATAAACGAGCCGCCATTGCCAAACGGGACGAAGGCCGCCGCTTGCAACGCGAATGGAAAGAGTACGCCAAGAGGTAAGCCGCCATTCGCAATTGCTGCTGGCAGTCGTGCTACTGCTGCTCTTCGCGCGTCTGAGCGGGGGCGCGAGGCACAACTCTTTCACTTCAGACGAACCTTCCCACATCGCTTCAGGATACGCTTACTGGGCACGGCATACTTTCTGGACCGTGCCCTTGCGCGGGCATCCGCTGCTCATCAACGCCTGGAGCGCGTTGCCGGTCTACCTGGGGAATCCCCACATCCCGCTGGAATCGCTGCGCGGCTGGGAAGAGGACAACACCCGCTACGTGCAATCTTTCACGCCCTACCTCACGGCCAACTTGCCCCGCGCCGAAGTCGCAGCCCGCACGCCGGTGATGCTGTTGAGCGTGCTGCTGGCGGCGATTGTTGCCCGCTGGGCCGTTGATCTCTGGGGCGCGTCCGGCGGATTGCTTGCGGCCCTGGTGCTGCTCTGCGATCCCACGT
>WFQZ01000254.1 GCA_015486785.1 Thermoflexales bacterium | reverse complement strand
GGAGAACCCTTACTTCTCCATCATCGCCCCGCTGCTGAGCCGTTCCCGCATCTTCCGCTTTGCGCCGCTGGATACCGCGCAGATTGAATCGCTGCTCCTCGCGGCCTTGCGCGACCCGCAGCGCGGCTACGGGCAGCGGCAGATTGAGTTGGACGCGGACGCCCGTCAGCACCTGGCGGAAGTTGCCAACGGCGACGCCCGCACCGCGCTCAACGGGCTGGAGCTGGCGGTGGAATCCACGCCGCCGGATGAGCGCGGCGTCTGTCACATCACCTTGGCCATCGCCGAAGAATCCATCCAGCAGCGGGCGATGCAATACGACAAATCGGGCGACGAACACTACAACACCATCAGCGCGTTCATCAAATCCATCCGAGGCAGCGATCCCGATGCCGCCTTGTACTACCTGGCGAAGATGGTCACCGCCGGCGAAGACCCCCGCTTCATCTTCCGCCGCCTGCTCATCGCCGCCGCCGAGGACGTGGGGCTGGCTTCGCCGATGGCGATAGCCGTGGTCATGTCCTGTGCGCAAGCCTTCGAGTGGGTCGGCATGCCGGAAGGCCAATATCACCTGGCCGAAGCGACGCTCTACCTGGCCACGGCGGCCAAATCCAACAGCACCTCAGCCTACTGGGAGGCGCGGCACGAGATTGAAGCGCACGGCTACCGCCCGCCGCCCGCGCACCTGCGGGATCGGCACACGGTCTTGCCCGGCGAGCCGCGTCCGGCCTACCGCAACCCGCACGACGCGCCGCGCGGCTGGGTGGCGCAGCGTTACCTGCCGGAAGGCGTGCGCGGCGGCTGGTATCGTCCGCGCGGCCACGGCTACGAACAGCGCATCGTGGAGCACCTCAAGCAGTTGACGAAACGGGATGTTCGGCTACACCAGTAGCGAGGAGGGAGGAGATGTTAAAGTTGACCTGGTACAGTCACGCCGCTTGGGAGATCGTCACCGGCGAGACGCACATCTTGATTGATCCGTTTTTCAGCGATAACCCCTTGGCCCCGATCACGGCGGCGGAGGTGTCCGCGGACTACATCGTCATCACCCACGGGCACGGCGATCACCTAGGCGATGCGATCCCCATCGCGCAGCGCACCGGCGCGACGATCATCGCCAACGCGGAAATTGCCCGCTGGGTACGATCTCACGGCGCGGAGAACGTCCACGCCCAGCACATCGGCGGCGGATTTCGCTATCCCTTCGGCTACCTCAAACTCACGCCCGCCGTGCATGGCTCCTCGCTGCCGGATGGCAGCTACGGCGGCATGCCCGCCGGCGTGCTGATCGACTTCGGCCCGCATACGGTGTATCACGCCGGCGATACGGGGCTTTTTGCGGGCATGCAACTGCTGGGCGAGGAAGACATCGACGTGGCCTTGCTGCCCATCGGCGATAACTACACTATGGGGCCGCGCGATGCTCTGCGGGCGGTGAATCTGCTGCGTCCGCGCGTCGTCATCCCTATGCACTACAACACTTGGGAAATCATCGCCCAGGACGCCCACGCCTGGGCCGCGCGGGTCGCCGAGGAAACATCCAGCCGCCCGCTTGTCCTAGAGGTCGGCCAAACTTACACGGTGAATGAACTATGAGCGATCCGATTACCAAGCACGTGTTCCATATCCTGCTGAAAGAGAAAGAGGTGCTCGTGCCGCTTTCTGACTTGCACCGCCGCTTGCTTTCCGAAGGGATGCTGCTCCAGATTGATCCGCCGATGCTGGAGCAGATGTTGCGGGAAGATTCGCTCTTCCGCGTCATCCACGGCATCCAAGACCTGAAGCTGCTCCATCTTTCGGCGCAAGCGCATCTGCACAATTACAACTTCATCAACGGGCCATACGTGATGTTGCGGTTATGGGACGCCTACCCGCCGCTCGTGCTGCACGCCGTGCTCCGCCAGATGCACGATATGAACATCGTGTTGGAGATGGCCTGGAAGATGAAATCCGACGTTGATCCCGCCGAAAGCGAAATGCTGTTGCACCTGTTGATGGTGGGCGATCTGCTGGAGCGGGAGTTGCGGCAGGCGTTATCCAAACAGCTCCCGCAGCATACCTCGTCAGCCGAGGATGAATGACCCTGGGGTGGGACGGGTAACGCGGATTATCTGGCTCGTGCTGCTGCTGTTGAGCGCGTGTCAGCCGCGAGCCTCGGCCCTGCGACGCATCCAACACGCGGGCGCGGTGCGCGTCGCGCTTGACCCCAGCTTTCCCCCGTTTGAGTCCGTCGCCCCCAACGGCGAAGTGCAGGGGTTGGATGTGGACTTGGCCCGCGAGATCGCCGCGCGGCTGGGCGTGGAAGCGCAGTTTGTCACCATCGGCTATGACGGCCTCTACGATGCGTTGACCGCAGGCCGCGCCGATCTCATCATCTCGGCCCTGTACTTTGATCCGGCCCGCAGCCGGGACTTTGTCGCCACCAGACCTTACTTTGATGCCGGAGAGGGGCTGGTAGTGCCGCAAACATCCGAGATCGCGGATTTTAGCTCGCTGAGCGGGAAGCGGCTGGCGGTGGTGTACGGGACTTCGGGGCACATGGCCGCGTTGGGATGGCAAAAACGCCTTGAGCCGGCGTGTCGGCTTGTGCCGTATGATACGGCGGAGGAAGCTCTGGCCGCGCTCCAGGCCGGGGAGGCCGACGCGGCTTTGGTGGACGCGATCACCGCGCAGGACTTACCGCCGACGCTGCGCCTGCTCCAACCGCTGCTCACGCACGAGCCTTACGTCATCGTGGGGCGGGCTGCCGACGCCGATCTGGTGTCTGCCGTGGATCGCATTGTGCAGCAGATGGCCGAGGATGGCACGCTGGCCGCACTGATCCGCCGCCGGATGGTCACGCCAACTGCCGAATGACCAACACCACTTTGCCTTGCACCTCCACCGCCTCGCGCGGGTAGTAGAGGGGCTGCATAGTCACGTTGGCCGGTTGCAGGCGCACCCGCATCCCTTCGTCGTAGAATCGCTTGAGCGTCGTTTCGCCCGTCTCGGTGATCCACACGGCGGCCAACTCGCCGTTTTCCACGCGCTGCTGGGGCCGAAACACTACGATGTCCCCATCGTTGATCAAAGCGTCAATCATTG
>WFQZ01000253.1 GCA_015486785.1 Thermoflexales bacterium | reverse complement strand
GCGGCACACCGTATGACGCAGTCCCCTGGACGCAAGGCACGGCGTTGATCGTCGGCGGCGAAGCCGAAGGCGCAGGCTCGACGGCGCGAGAACTGGCCGCTGGGCATCACGTCGTCATCCCGATGGCGCGGGGCGTGGAGTCGCTCAATGTGGCGATTGCGACCGCGATCCTGCTGTTTGAGGCGGCTCGCCACCGTCGCCGAATTTCAGCCAATATCGTGAGGTAAGTATGCGCATAGCAATGATCGGCGGAGAGTATCCTCCCACCGAAGGCGGCGTGGGAGATTTTACCCGGCAGTTAAGTCTGACGATGCTGGCCCAAGGCCACGAGGTGCATATCCTGACCACGAAATCGCCCGCTCTGCCCGCAGAGCAGGTGGAGGACGGGCTGGTCGTGCATCGGCAAGTGGCCTCGTGGGGCTGGAGCATCCACGGGACGTTGACGCGCTGGCTGCGGACGCTGGCGCCCGATGTGGTCAACATCCAGTATCAAACGGCGGCATACGAGATGCACGGCGGCATCAACTTGTACCCGCGCTGGCAGCGGCGCAATTTGACGGTGCCGCTGGTAGTGACGTTCCACGATCTGCTGCCCCCGTATCTTTTCCCCAAGGCCGGCCCGCTGCGCCAGTGGACTGTCTGGCAATTGGCGCAATACGCGCAAGGCAATATCGTGACGAACGAATCTGATTACCGTCAGTTGACCGCCGCGCTGCCGGAGGATGCGCCGCCGGTGCGGCTGATCCCCATCGGCAGCAACATCGCCCCACAGCCGCCGCGCGGCTATGACCCTGCGGAGTGGCGCCAGGCGCAAGGGTTCGCGGAAGATGATTTGCTGTTGGGCTTCTTCGGCTTCCTCAATCACAGCAAGGGCGTGGAAACGCTCTTGGAGGCTGCCGCCCGCCTGCTCGCGGAGGATGTGCCGGTGCGGGTGTTGTTCATCGGCGGGCGAACCGGGGGCAGTGATCGCACAAACGTTGCTTATGCGGATGAGATTGATTCGTTGGTCACGCGCCTGGGATTGCAGGAGCGCGTCCACCGCACCGGATTTTCGGCCCCGCCGGAGGTTTCGGCGGCATTGATGAGCGTCAATCTGTGCGTGCTGCCCTACCGCGACGGGGTGAACTTGCGGCGCGGAACGTTCCACGCCGCCTTGGTGCACGGCTGCGCGATCATCACCACGCGGGCGGAGTTGCTGCCGGAGCGGTTGCAGGACGGGGAAAACGTGGTGTTAGTCCCGCCGGGGGATGCGGAGGCATTGGCAACGGCGATCCGGCGTGTGTGGCGTGCGCCTCGGCGATGCGAGCGGTTGCGGGAGGGCGCGTTGACGCTTTCGCGCGAGTTTTCGTGGGAACGGATCGCGCGGCATACGGTGGAGTTCTTCCACTCGCTCACGAGCGATACAACTGCTGCTCGCGGATGAGGGACTCCACGGACGGCGGGACGAGATAGCGCAGCGGCAATCCCCCGGCCACCCGCCGCCGCAAATCGCTGGCCGCAAAGTGTACCGGCGGCACGTCGAGCCACACCAGCTTGCCCCGCAGGGACGGCAGTCGGCGGTACAATTGCGGCAAGTCGGCACGGATGCCGTAGCGCGGCATCACCGCCAGGTGCGCTTGGCGTAAGATTCCCTCCGGGTCACGCCAGGTGGGGAGTTGTTGCAAAGAGTCCTCGCCCATCAGGAAGTACCATTGATCCACGCGCGGATTTTGATCCCGTAGCAGACGAATCATATCCACCGTGTAGTGCGGGCCGGGGCGGTCGAGGTCCACCCGCGAGAGGCGGAAGGCCGGGTTATCGGCGATGGCCGCTCGCACCAGGCGTTGACGTGTTGAGGCTGCCGAAACGCGCGATCCTTGTTTGTGCGGCGGCTGTCCCGCCGGAACGAAGAGCACCCGCGCTAAGTGCAGTTGCACGCGGGCCGTTTCGGCCAGAGCCAGATGGCCGTAGTGCGGTGGGTCGAAAGTTCCGCCGAAGATTCCGTAAGCAAGCATCGCGCACTTAGCAAAAAGCCGCCTGATTGCACCTCAGGCGGCTTTTTTGATCCACAAATCAAGCTCAGGCAGCAGCTCGCGCGGCGGCCTTGGAACGTTGGCTGTACTTTTCCCAAACCACCAGGAGCGGCACGGCCACAAACAGCGAAGTGTAGGTCTCGCTGACCATCCCCACCAGCATCACGGCGATGAACGGCTTGATGGAAGCTCCGCCGAAGAGCAAAATCGCGATCATCACGAACATCGCGTTTAGCTGCGTGGCTAACGAGCGATGCACCGTCTCCAGCACACTGCGATTGACGACCATCTCGAACGGTTCGTTGCGGTGGCGCGGGATGTTCTCGCGGATGCGGTCAAAGACGACGATCACATCCTGCACCGAGAAGCCGATGACGGTGAGCACGGCGGTGAGGAACAGCGCGTCGGCCTCCCACCCTTGCAGGATGCCCATCAGGGCGTAGAAGCCTACGGAGATGATCACGTTGATGGACATGGCGACGATGGAGACCACGCCGTAGCGGAACGGGTGCGGCACTTTGCGGAACGAGAACCAGATGAACAGCAGCACCACGATGGATGAAACGGCGATGGCTTCCGCCGCCCGGCGGGCAACTTCCGCGCCAACGGTGGCTTCAACGGTATTCCAGTTGGAAAGCTGGGTGTTGATGCTGCCGACCTGTGAATCCAGATCGTTAAGGATGGCTTGGATCTCATCGGCACTGACCTCGCCGGTGCGCACCTGCCACAAGTTCTCGTCTTTCGCGCCCAACTGTTGAATGATGGGGTTGCCGTAACCGTGTTGCTCAAAGACGTGCTGAATGGCCGCTTCGGTCACCGGTTGGTTGAACTTGAGCGAGAACAGCGTGCCGCCCCTGAAGTCAATGCTGATCCGCAACGGCTGCCCGAACATCATCGCCGAGGCGACCAATGCCCCGATGCTCAAGAGGATCAGGATGCCGGAAATTGTGAAGTACCAACGTCGTTGTTGTACGAAGTTAATCATTGTATTGCCTCCTACACGCCCAAGAAGAACTGAAGATTAGCCCGGACTTTGTCCCCGAACATCTCCAAAGCCATCCGCACGAAGGTGCGGGTGACAATGATCGCGGTGAACAGGTTGATCAGCGTCCCCAAGGCCAGGGTAATGGCGAATCCTTTAACCAGGCTGGCGGCGAAGGCACTGCCGAAGGTGTAGAGGATCACGCAGGTCAACAGGGTGGCAAGGTTGGAATCCCGCACCGAAGTCCACGCGCGGGAGAATCCGGCTTCCGCAGCGCGGGAAAGGGAACGTCCACGCCGCAGCTCCTCTTTCATCCGCTCAAAGACCAGGATGTTGGCATCCACCGCCATCCCCACGGAGAGCAGGAATCCGGCGATGCCCGGCAAGGTCATCGTGATGGGGATGAGTTTGTAGAGCAGCAAGTTCAGCAGCACGTAAAGTCCCAGTGCCAGATCGGCGGCCACACCGTTGAGGCGGTAGTAGATGAACATGAACAGGAAGACCACGATCAGACCGACGATGCCCGCCCGCACACTTTCATCCACGGAAATTTGCCCCAGGCTCGGCCCGATAGCTTTGTAGCTTTCGATCTTCAACGGGACGGGCAGCGCACCTGATTGCAGTTGGATCGCCAGTTGCTTCGCGCTATCGGTGTTGAAACCACCTTCAATGACGCCCTTGCCGTTGGGAATTTCGGAGTTGATCCGAGGACAGGAGAGGATTTGCTTATCCAGCACGATGCACAAGGGCTTGCCGATGTGCGTAGCCGTGTACTGGGCGAACCTGTCCGCCGCGCCCGGTTGCAGCTCAAAGCTGACGACCGCTTTCCCCGTCTGCTGATTTTGCGAAGGGTAGGCTTTCTTCAAATCCGCGCCGGTGAGCACGGTGCTGAAGACGGTGGTTTCGGTGAGCGGGGCGTTGGGGGATAGCGGGCCGACTTCGGCGGTGCTCTTGGTGGTGCGGATGGTGACGCCGGAACGCATCAACTCCGGGGGCGTGCCGGGAGGCGGTTCAACGAATTCCAGCAACGCGGTCTGGCGGATGGTGCTGATCGCTTGCTCCGGGTCTTCAATGCCGGGAATCTCGACGATGATGTGACGGTCGCCCTGCACCTGCACGACCGGCTCGGTCAAGCCCAGCGCGTTGATCCGGCGTTCTACCGTTTTGCTGGCCATATCAATCGCGCCTGCGGGGAGCGTTTCGTCACTTGGGATGTCGGCGGCGAGCAGCAGTTGCAATCCGCCCCGCAAGTCCAATCCCTGGCGGAACGACAGGCCGCGCGTGCCTTTCGGCTGCCAGAAAATGGCATTGGTGAGCCAGGCCGGATATTGAATCGGCAAGGCCAAGTACAACGATACAGCGGCGAGAATGAGAATCAGAACAAAGCTTGTGGTGGTACGTTTATTCATAGGAACTCCTAAGCTCAGAAATTAGACGGGAATTTGAGGAGTCACGCCCCAATTCCCCACTCGTAAACACAAGGGGGGATTATAGTCACCCGAAAGCTCTTGTCAATTTGCGGGCGCGGCGATTCTCCTTGCGCTCCGAGGCGGTTATCGTATACTCACGCTCTGAATATTCGCGGGAGGATTACAAGATGGTGGCTGTGCCGTTGTCCGTGGAGTGGAGTTTGTTGGGGTTCTTGCGTCAGCGACCGATGCACGGGTACGAGATCGCGCGGCGGCTGGCGAACCCTGAGGGGATCGGCCTGGTGTGGCGGCTCAAGCAAAGCCACGTCTACGCGCTGCTGGCGAAGCTGGAAACGCAACAGTACATCGCCTACACCACGCAGGCGGAGGGCGCACGTCCCCCGCGCAAGGTGTACTACGTGACCGAGCAGGGCACAGAGGCGTTTTTGGCGTGGCTGCGCCGCCCGGTGACGCATGCCCGCGAGATGCGGTTGGAGTTTCTGGCGAAGTTGTACTTCGCTTCGCTGGAGGAGCCATCCGTGGTGACGCAGTTGCTGGAGGCGCAACGAGCCGCGATCCGACAGTGGCTGGCCGAGCAGCACGCACAGGCCGCCCCACTCCGCGAAACGCGCCCGTATGAGTGGCTGGTGCATCAATTTCGCATCGGGCAGATGGAAGCGATGTTGGCTTGGTTGGACTCGTGTACCGGCGTCTTGCTCGCTCGGCACGAGAAGCAGGCGTGATTTTCCCACCGCCGGGCGCGACCTCGTGCCCCTTGCGGTGGATTTCAGAGGAGGTGCTATGAAAACCAAACGATGGCGGAGTTTGATGGGTCTGTTGTTGATGGCGGTCGTAATCTCGTTGCTCGCCGGATGCGGCGGCACGAAGGCGACCTCCACGGTCACCGCGCCGACGGCGCAGGCCGAGCCGCTGGTGCTCACCGATGATGTGGGGCATCAAGTTACCTTTGACGCCCCGCCGCAACGGATCGTCGTGGCCGGGCGGGCGACGTTCATTGTGGCCAACACGCTGTTGCTGTTCCCCGAAGGGCGCGAGCGGTTGATCACGGTGGAAAGTCGCGGCATCCAGAATATGGAATTTTACGCGCTGATTGCCCCGCACCTGGACGAGGACAAGTTCTTGGAAGTGGATTCCGGCCCGGAGCAGATCGCCGGCTTTCATCCCGACGTGGTGTTGCTCAAGAGTTACATGGCCAAGAAGCTGGGGCCGCCGCTGGAGCAAGTCGGCATCCCCTACGTGGCCTTGGATTTGGAAACGGTGGAGCACTTTGAGAACGATGTGCGTTTGCTGGGGCAATTGCTGGGGGACGAATCCCGCGCGGAGGAGATCATCACCTTCTACCGGCAGCAGTTGGACGCGCTGACGCAGCAACGGGCGCAGGTGACGAGCAAACCGCGCGTGTTGGTCGTCTCTTACAGCGACAAGGGCGGCGAGGTGGCCTTCAAAGTCCCGCCGGCCACGTGGATTCAGACCCACGAGGTGGCGTTGGCCGGGGGCGATCCGGTGTGGGCGCAGGATGTGCCGGGCGGCGGCTGGAACGTGGTCAACCTTGAGCAGATCGCGGCCTGGAATCCGGAGATCGTCTTCGTCATTGCCTACAATCGGGATAGCGGCAAGATCGCGGCCCAGCTTCGCGCCGCCGAGGGTTGGAAATCCTTGCCTGCGGGGCAGAGCGGGGCCATCTACGGCTTCCCGGCGGATTACTACTCCTGGGATACGTCCGATCCGCACTGGCTGTTGGGCGTCACCTGGTTGAGCAAGAAGATTCATCCCGAAGTCTACGGGGATTTGGACATGCTCCAGGCCGTGCGCGAGTTTTACACCACCTTATACGGCTTCGACGCGCAGCAGGTGGATGAGCAGATCATTCCGCGCTTGAGCGGCGACGTGGAGTAGCGTCTATGCCCCAGCGATTGCCGGAGCGGCTTTATCCTCTGCTGGCACGACGGCGCACGTGCGTGATCTTGGTGCTGCTTTCCCTGCTGACGCTGGGGCTGTCGCTTTTTGTGGGGCGGTATCCGCACCCCTATTGGATGCCGCCCCGTCTGTTGCGCGAGGACGCGCTGGCGGCGCAGTTGTTCTTCAACCTGCGGCTGCCCCGCGTCCTGATGGCCTATCTCACCGGCGTGGTGCTGGCGGCGGCGGGATTGGTGATGCAAATGCTGTTTCGCAACCCGCTGGTCAGTCCGGGCTTCCTGGGCGTCTCGCAAGGGGCGGCCTTTGGGGCGGCGACGGCGATCCTCTTTCTGAGCGGCACGCCGCTGGTGGTGCAGACCTCCTCGGCCTGCTTCGCGGTGCTGGGGCTGTTCCTCTCCTACCGGCTGGCGCGGCGATTGCGTTACGGCGGTTGGGCCTTGCGGCTGGTGCTGGCCGGTATCGCCGTTTCCGCGCTCTTTTCCTCCGGCGTGGGGCTGCTCAAGTATCTGGCCGATCCGCTGCGCACGCTGCCGGAGATCGTCTTCTGGCTGCTGGGCGGACTGTGGGCCGTGCGTTGGCCCGAACTTGGGTACGTGGCGGCTTTTGCTCTGCCCGCGCTGCTGCTGCTCTACTTGATGCGCTGGCGGCTCAATTTGCTCTCGCTCAATGACGAGACGGCGTTCTCCCTGGGGGCGGAGCCGTCCCGCGAACGGTCGGTGCTGCTCACGGCGGCGGTCATCGCGACGGCGGCGGTGGTCTCGGTGGCCGGGATGAT